>NZ_JMCB01000017.1 GCF_000737315.1 Hyalangium minutum | reverse complement strand
GGTCGCGCGGATGGTGAGCGGCGGCTTGCGCTGCTGGGTGCGCAGACCCGTGAAGAGCGACTTCAGGTTGCCGTGGACCTCGGACTGACGGGCGCGAGCCTGGAAGCGGATGAAGTTCGGGATCGCGATGGCCGCGAGGATGCCGATGATCGCCACCACGATCATGAGCTCGATGAGGGTAAAGCCTGCGTGCTTACGGGTCTTCGTCATGGTCTGCTGCTCCTTACAGTCGGCGAGGACTGGGGGTGAACGACGGGTCCTGTCATAGCAAGGAAAAGGCCAGCCGCGCCAGATCCGCTAAGTGGCCTGATCCTCTGGCCTCAGGGGGAGCCCGTTGTAGATCAGGCCCCCCGAGGATCGACAATTTTTGGCACCTTCCGACGAAATTGGGCACCCGGATCGGGTCACCCGCGACTTTTTCGGGCAGCCAGCAAGGGCGCTGGTAGCCTCGGAGCCCGATGGACGAATTGGAGTGGCCGCCGTACTTCGAAACGCTGCTGACCGTCTGGCTCTTCGTCCTGGGCCTGTGCGTCGGTAGTTTCTTGAATGTCGTCATTGCCCGCGTTCCGCAGGGGGAAAGCATCGTTCGCCCGCGCTCCCGGTGCCCCAAGTGTGGGCACTCGCTTGCCTGGTACGAGAACATTCCTCTGCTCTCGTGGCTGGCGTTGAGGGGCCGCTGCAAGGGCTGCAAGGCGCCCATCTCCATCCGCTACCCGTTGGTGGAGCTGCTCGTAGGGCTGCTGTTCCTGGCGTGCGTGCGGCGCTTCGGCTTCAGCTGGGAGCTGCTCTCAGGGCTGGTGCTCGTCTCCCTGTTGGTGCCGCTCACCTTTATTGATCTGGATCATTGGATCTTGCCCTTCTCCCTCACCATCCCCGGCATCGTCGCGGGGGTGGTGCTGGCCATACCCAGGGGGATGTACAGCCTCCAGGGGGCGGTGCTGGGCGCCGGGGTGGGCTTCGTGACGTTCCGCCTGATGGAGTACATCGGCTGGAAGATCTTCAATAAGGAGGCGCTGGGCGGCGGGGACAAGTTCCTGGTGGCGCTGCTGGGCGCGTTCCTCTCGTGGAAGGCGCTGCTGGGCATCCTCTTTCTGTCCTCGCTCCAGGGTGCAGTGGTGGGGATGCTGATGATTGCACTCACCGGCAGGGCAGGGCCGCGCGTAGAGGTGGCGTCCGAGCCAGAGTCGGAGGGCTCGCCCGGTGAGCAGGCGCCCGGCGCCGAGGGCTCGTCCGAGGGGCAGGCACCCGAGCCCGAGCTGACCATGACGTGGGAGTTCACGAAGCCGGGCATTCCGCTGTGGAAGCGGCTGCTGCTGGTGCCCTGGTGTCTGCTGTTCCAGCCCATCCCAGACGAGCCCATGGACGAAGAGGGCGACGAGATCGACTGGGTTCCCGGCACGACCAACATCCCCTTTGGACCCTGGCTGGCTTTGGCGGGGTTGGAGATCATGCTGCTCGGGCCGTGGTTGGCGCAGGTCCTGCCGGGCCCGTTCGCGCTGCTCGTGGGAGCCGCGCGGTGACGCGTGAGGCCCGGGCGAGATGAAGTGGCGCATTGCCAGCGTGGCCTTTCTGTTGGGCACGCTCTCCACGGTGCTGGTGTGGCTGACCTTGCAGCCCGCACTCATTCGGTTGTTGGACCTGGCCCGCCGGCTCACGGTGGCCGGTACTCCCGAAGCGGCTTTGGTCGCGCGCGTGCGCGGCATCCTGCCCTTCGTGCTGGGGTTGGATCTGCTGCTGCTGACGGTGCTCGTCTACCTGGTCTTGGACTTCGCCGTGGGTCGGCCGCTGCAGTCCACTGAGGCCGCAGTGGAGCAGCTGGGGCGGCTGGAACTGGACCTACCGCCCGTGGCTCAGGGCGGGCCGCTGGTGTCTCGCATCCAGAGCGCGCTGAACCGGATGGCGGATGCGCTGCGCCGGGAGCAGGCCCTGACGCGCTCTCAGCTCGAGGAGCTCAGGCAGGCCAATGCGCGGCTGGCTCGGGCCCAGACGGAGCTCGTCGCCGCCGAGCGTCTGGTCACGGTGGGCAAGCTGGCCGCCGGTGTAGCCCACGAGGTGGGCAATCCGTTGGCGGGGATTCTCGGCTACTTGTCCGTGGCGCGCATGCGCGCTCCCTCGCCCGAACTGAAGGAGTACCTCGATCGCATTGATCACGAGGTGCACCGCATCGACGGCATCGTCCGAGGGCTGCTGGATCTCGGGCGACCGAAGCCCACGGCCCTGGCGCCAGTGGACGTGAGCCAGGTGGTCGAGACGTGCGTGAAGCTGGTTCGTGCCGGGCCGGAGCTGTCTCAGGTGAAGGTGGACTTCGCGCTCGAGCCGGGACTCCTGGCGCGAGCGGACGCCGGCTCCCTCTCCCAGATCGTGATCAACCTGTTGCTGAACGCCGCCCAGGCCATGGGAGGGCAGGGTGGGGTGCGTGTCTCCACCCGGCGCGAGAGTGGTGAGGTGCGGTTGGAGGTGGAGGACACCGGCCCAGGCATTCCCTCAGAGGTGATGCCGCGCATCTTCGAGCCCTTCTTCACCACCAAGGAAGGGAAGGGCACGGGGCTGGGCCTCGCGGTGTCGCTGCACCTGGCGCAGAGCATGGGCGGCCGGCTCACCGCCGACAACGTCCCCGGGGGCGGTGCGCGCTTCAGTCTGCGCCTGTCCGCCATGTGAAACGGAACTCCCCTTCGTCAGGGCGCTAGGGGATGATGGGGTCCTGAGCGTCCATGCCCACCTTCCGCTCCATCCTCGTCGCTGACGACGAACCTTCGATTCGCCACGTCCTCACCCTGGTGCTCACCGAGCATGGGTATGAGGTCCGCGCCGTCGCTGACGGCGAGGAGGCCGTGCGCGAGCTGTCTGCGCGCAGCTACGACGTGCTGCTGTGTGACGTGCGCATGCCCAAGCGCGACGGCCTCTCCGTGCTGCGCCAGGCCATCGCCGAGCACCCCGGCCTCACCGTGCTCGTCATGAGCGCCTATGGCTCCCAGGAGCAGGCGCTCGAGGCGGTAGGGGCGGGCGCGTACGACTACGTTCAGAAGCCCTTCAAGCCCGAGGAGATTGTCTTCGTCCTCCGCAAGGCCGAGGAGCGCGAGCGGCTGGTCCGAGAGAACCGGCGCCTGCGCACGGCTTCGGCGCCTCCTCCCGAGCGCATCCTCGGCGAGAGCGAGGGCCTCAAGGCCGTGCTGCGCCAGGTAGATCGGCTCGCGCCGGTGAACACCACCATCTTGATTACGGGTGAGAGCGGCACGGGCAAGGAGCTCATCGCTCGCGCCCTGCACGAGCGCTCGCCCCGGGTCACGCAACCTTTCGTCGCGGTCAACTGCGGCGCCATCCCTGCGGGCCTCATCGAGAGCGAGCTGTTTGGCCACGCCAAGGGTGCCTTCACCGACGCGCGCACCGCCAAGCGGGGCCTCTTCAGCGAGGCTGACGGCGGCACGCTCTTCCTGGACGAGGTGGGCGAGCTGCCGCTGCCCGCCCAGGTGAAGTTGCTGCGCGTGCTCCAGGAGGGCGAAATCCGCCCCGTGGGCGAGAGCCGCGCCGAGCGTGTGGACGTGCGCGTCATCGCCGCGACGCTGCGCGATCTGGGCAAGCTGGTGGAGCGCGGGGAGTTCCGAGAGGACCTCTACTACCGCCTCAACGTGGTGAACCTGCGGATGCCTCCGCTGCGTGAGCGCCGCGAGGACATTCCACTTTTGGCCCGGGCCTTCATTCAGCGCTTCAACCGGCAACTCAACCGCGAGCCGCCGGTGGAGCGCCTCAGCCCCGAGGCCGAGGCGCTCATGTCCTCCTATGGCTGGCCCGGTAACGTGCGAGAGCTGGAAAACGCCATGGAGCGCGCCGTGCTCCTGACGGACGGCCCCCACGTCCTGCCCTCGAACCTGCCCGAGCGGCTCTGGACGGCGCCCCCGCCGCCCGCTGGCTCGGCTCCCGTGCAACATGCCGGTAGCGACCTGTCCCTCAAGCGCGCCATGCGCGAGCTGGAGGAGACATACATCCGCGCAGCCCTGCGCCGGACCAAGGGCAACCGCACCCGCGCTGCCGAAGTTCTGGACATCAGCCATCGCGCGCTTCTGTACAAAATCAAAGAGTACGGAATCGATCCCGACGCAGAGGCCGAAAAGGGCAGCTAGGCGTCCAGGTGAGCACACTGTGGGGATTTGACGGCGCGCTCCGAGCGCCAGAAAATCGGCCCCTGCGGCGTTACGAGGGGCGCGGCGGCTGGCTCAGGGCTGTTGCAGGCCATGGCTGGCCGGACGCGGAGCGAGCGAGCGCCGGTCAACTTTTAGGCGGGGTTGCGCGCTGGTGCTACGCTGGCGCCCTCTCCACGGGAGAATCGCATGGCGAAGGGCAAACTGGCACTCGGTCTGGATATCGGATCGACCTCTGTGAAGATGATCCTCCTCAAGGAGCAGCGCAAGCGTGGCGAGGTCGGCTACGCGCTGCAGAGCTTCGGAATGAAGCCGCTGCCTCCTGAGGCCATCGTCGACGGCGCGCTGATGAACTCCACCGCGATCGTCCAGGCGGTGCAGGAGCTGATGAACGAGCTGAAGATCAAGAGCAAGGAGGTCGCCATCGGCGTCTCCGGTCACTCGGTCATCATCAAGAAGATCCAGATGCCTCGCATGAGCCAGGAAGAGCTCGAGGAGAGCATCCAGTGGGAGGCGGAGCAGTACATCCCCTTCGACGTGAAGGACGTGAACATCGACACGCAGATCCTCGACGCGGGCGCCAATGACGCCACCGGGCAGATGGATGTGCTGTTGGTGGCCGCCAAGAAGGACATGATCAACGACTACACCACCGTGGTCTCCGAGGCGGGGCTCGCGCCGGTGGTGGTGGACGTGGACGCGTTCGCCGTCCAGAACATGTTCTCCGCCAACTACGACTTGCCGGAGAAGGAGACCGTGGTGCTCATCAACGCGGGCGCCTCGGTGGTGAACATCAACATCATCTCCAACGGCATCACCGTCTTCACGCGCGACGTGACGATCGGCGGCAACCAGTTCACCGAGGAGATCCAGAAGCAGCTCAACGTCTCCTACGAGCAGGCCGAGGTGATGAAGATCGGCGGCAACAGCCAGGACGCCGACGCCGTGGTGCCTCAGGATGTGGAGCGGGTGCTCACCAGCGTGGCCGAGCAGGTGGCCGGTGAAATCCAGCGCTCGCTGGACTTCTACGCGGGCACCGCCGCGGACGCCAACTTCAGCAAGGTTTACCTCTCCGGTGGTACCGCGAAGATCCCCGCGCTGTTCAAGACCATTGAGACGCGCGTGGGCGTGCCGGTGGAGATCCTCAATCCCTTCCGGAAGATCGAAGTGGACAACCGCAAGTTCGACCCGGCCTTCATCATGGACGTGGCGCCCATGGCGGCGGTGGCGGTGGGACTCGCGCTCCGCCGGCCCGGTGACAAGCTGAACTAACCCTTCTCCTCATTCTTCAAGGAACAGACGCATATGATGATCCGCATCAACCTCCTGCCCGTCCGGGCGGCGAAGAAGAAGGAGATGGGCAAGCAGATCCTTGTCCTCTTCGCCATCGTCCTGGTGGGCGCCGTGGTCGGCAACTACATGTGGTACGCGGACCGCAAGGCCGAGTTCGACCAGAACGCCAGCGGCATCCGCCAGGTCCAGACCAAGATCGAAGAGCTCAAGAAGGTCATTGGCGAGGTGGACAAGATCAATGACCGCAAGGCCGAGGTGGAGAAGAAGCTCGGCGTGCTGGACAACCTGCGCAAGGGCCGCAGCGGTCCGGTGAAGATGATGGACGCCATGGCCCTGGCCGTTCCGAAGAAGCTCTGGCTCAAGGGCTTCGTCGAGGACAAGGGCGCCATGAAGATCTCCGGCTCGGCCATCAGCCATGACGAAGTGGCCGAGTTCATGAGCAACCTGAGCCACATGGTGTGGACGCCGAAGGGCATGGGCCGCCTGGTGGAGTCCCGCAAGGACTCGCCCACCTCGCGCGTGGAGTTGCTCACGGACGCGGCCATCGAGGAGTTCCCGGTGTCCGCCATCAAGTCTTTCTTCACCAACATCGAGTTGAGGGACGCGATCCAGAAGCCGCCCTCGGGCAACGACCCGAACGGCTTCCCCATCGTGGAGTTCAACCTCAACCTGTCGTCGAACTACGCCATCTAAGAGGACCTTTTCACGCCATGGAACAGTACCTGGACAAGATTGCAAAGGCCCCGGCTGGCGCGAAGTACGGCGGTCTCGCGGCCGCGGTCATCTTGCTGACCGCCGCCAACTTCTTCCTCATGGTTCAGCCCACCGAGGATCAGATCAAGGCGCAGGTGGAGCAGCGCCGCAAGCTGGACATCGACCTCGCGGAGAAGAGCGAGATCGCCCAGAACCTCAACGAGCGCCGGCGCGAGATGGACGTGCTGGAGCAGAAGCTCGCCGAGGCGCTGACGGAGCTGCCCGAGAAGAAGGAAATCGACGAGCTGCTCGCGCAGATCAACGACGTGGGCAAGAAGTCGGGCCTGGAGATCGCTCGCGTGGAGCCGGGCAAGGAGTCGGTGTCTGGCGGTGAGTTCTTCGCCCGCATCCCCATCAAGATGACGGTCAGCGGCAACTACCACGAGATCGCCATGTTCATGCAGGAGATCGCGAACATGCGCCGCATCGTGAATGTGAACGGCATCGACCTGGGCAGGCCGACGGTGAAGAACGAGAAGGTCATTCTTTCCAGCACCTTCGTGGCGACGACCTTCCGGTTCGTCGACCAGGCGGCGGCTGCAAAGGATGCGAAGTCGGGCAATAAAGTTGATCCGCACAAGAAATAGGGTCAGATGAGGATCAAGAGGATGAAGACGCTCAAGTTCAAGATGACCACGGTTGCGCTGGCCCTGTCGGTGGCCGCTTGTGGAGGGAGCCCGCAGCCTGCGGCTCCTTCCAAGCCGGTTGCCGCCAAGCCGGCCGCAGCTGCCGCGCCGAAGCCGGCCGCGGCGGTCGAATCCTCCGTGAATTATTCGTACAACCCGGTGGGCAAGCGTGATCCGTTCCGCTCTCCTCTCGAGGAGTTGCAGCGGACGACCAACAACACGGTGGCGACGACGTGCGATCAGCCGCTGTGCCAGTGGGACCTGGATCAGCTCAAGCTGGTGGCGGTGGTCACTGGCGACGCCAACCCCATCGCCATGGTGGAGGACCCGATGGGCCGCGGGCACGTGGTGCGCCGCAACGCCCGCATGGGCCGCCAGGGTGGCCGGGTGACTCAGATCCTGCGGGATTCGGTGACGGTGACCGAGTACATCCCGTCGGAAGGCAAAGTGATTGCCAATCCGGTGAACATCCAGCTGAAGCCGGATGCCAAGCGGGATTCGCTGTACGACTTGTCCACGGGCAAGAACTGGGAGTAGCGCTGTCGGGCCGGCAGCTCGCGCCCGATACCAACTTGTAGAGGGGTAGCATGCTCGGGAAGAGCGATGTGACGAGGGGCAAGTGGGTGGTCGCGGCCGTGCTGTCGGTCGCCTTTGCGGGCGCCAGGGCAGACGGCGCTGAACTCAATACGCTGCGGGACCTGCAGGTGGTCCCGACAGGGTCTGGCACCCAGGTGGTGGTCTCGGGCACTCGCCCGCCGACCTTCACCGTGTTTCGGCTCAGTGGGCCGGAGCGGTTGGTGGTGGACCTCTCGTCAGCGGATGCCACGGCCATCAAAGGCCATCATGGAGGCACCGGTCCCGTCACGGGCATCGTCGCCTCTCAGTTCTCGGACGAACGCGCGAGCGTCGGCCGGGTGCTGGTGGCCCTCGACAAGGCGTCTCAGTATGACGTCCGCGCCGACGGCAACCGGGTGATCATCTCGGTGGACGGCGCGGAGGCTCAGGTGAGCACCGCCGCGGCCGCTCCGCTCGAGGCGAGCAAGCCCGCCGAGGCGAGCAAACCCGCGGTGGAGCCGGCTCCGGCCGTCGCCCAGGCTCCCGCCGTGGAGAAGGCGCCGGTGGCCGAGAAGGCTCCTGCTCCCGTGCAGGCGCCCACCGTCGCGAAGGCTCCCGAGCCCGCGCCGGTGAAGGCCTCCGAGCCCGCGACGCCCGCGCCGGTGGTGGCGCAGTCGGCGCCGCCTCAGGCGGCTCCGGTGGTGATCGAGGCGGGTGAGCCCCAGGACGCTCCCGCCCAGGCCCTGCCCGAGAATGTCGTGGCGGCCGAGGCGGACGAGCGCGAGGTGGCGCACCCGGCTCAGCGCATCACCGCGATTACTTTCAAGAAGGACACGCTGGCTGTCCGCACGGATGGCGAGGTCGCCCGCTACGAGGTGCTCGAGCTGGCGGATCCGCCGCGCCTCGCGGTGGACGTCTACGGCGTGGACCTGTCGGCCAAGGCCCCGCGCGTCCGCGGCAGCAAGACGCTGAAGGGCCTGCGCGTGGGCGCTCACGCGGAGAAGGTGCGGCTGGTGCTCGATGTTCCGGGCGGCATGCCGGCCTACCGCGTGGACCGCGCGAACTCCGGTCTGGAGATCCTGCTGGGTGGCGCGGTGGCTCGGAAGGCTCCGCCCAAGGCGGACGAGTCCCGCGAGATGGTGGCCGAGAGCGCTCCGCTGCGCCCGGCTCCCGCTCCGGCCGAGGTGGCCCAGGCCTCTTCTTCGTCCCTGGTGGAGGTCAAGGACCTCTCCTTCGACGAGGGTGAGGCGGGCGGCCGCGTGCAGCTGAAGCTGTCCGGCCCGGCGACCTGGAAGGTGGATCGCCCGGATCCGCGCAGCGCGGTGCTGACGCTGGACAACGCCAAGCTGCCGCGCAAGCTGGAGCGCAGCCTGGACACCAGCGCGCTCGACACGCCGGTGAAGATGATCAGCGCCTTCACGGTGCCCGGTGAGGGCAACCGCGTGCGCGTGGTGGTGGCCGCCGACGGCGCCATCGAGGAGTCCGTCACGCAGGGTGGAGGCTCGCTGAGCTGGCACCTGTCCGTGCAGGGCGTGAAGACGGAGCAGGTGGCTGTTACGCAGCGCACCGCCGGCTTCACCGCCGAGGCCCCGACGTACGCCTCCGAGGGCGCGCCGAAGCAGTCCCGCTACAAGGGCAAGCGCGTGTCCTTCGAGTTCAAGGACATCGACATCCAGAACCTGCTGCGCGTCATCGCGGAGATCTCGAAGAAGAACATCGTGGTCGCCGACGACGTGTCGGGCAAGGTGACGATCCGGCTGCGCAACGTGCCCTGGGACCAGGCGCTGGACCTCATCCTGCGCACCAAGAACCTGGGCAAGGAGGAGGTGGGCAACATCATCCGCATCGCCCCGCTGAAGACGCTGGAGGAGGAGGCGCGGCTGCGCAACGAGCGCATCGCCTCGCTGCGCAAGCAGGAGGACCTGCTCGTCAACCTCATCCCAGTGAACTACGCGGTGGCGCAGGACATGTCCCAGCGCGTGAAGGACATCCTGTCGGAGCGCGGCTCGGTGACGGTGGATACCCGCACCAACGTCCTCATCGTGAAGGACATCCGCTCCCACATCGAGAAGGTGCGCGCGCTGGTGCGCAACCTGGATACGCAGACGCCGCAGGTGCTCATCGAGAGCCGCATCGTCGAGGCGACGACGTCCTTCTCCCGCCAGCTTGGCGTGCAGTGGGGCGGCAGTGGCACGGCCTCGGCGGCCACGGGCAACAGCACGGGCCTCATCTTCCCGAACGCGGTGAACATCTTCGGCTCCGCCGGTGGCCAGGCTCCCGCAGGCTTCAATGACGCGCCGCCCTTCGCCGTCAACCTGGCGGCCGCCACGGGCGCCGGACAGGGTGGTGCCATCGGTATGACGTTCGGCTCGGCTGGCGGCGCGCTGGGACTGCAGCTGCGTCTGTCCGCCGCGGAGAACGAGGGCTACGTGAAGACCATCTCCGCGCCCAAGGTCACCACGCTGGACAACAACACCGCGCGCATCAGCCAGGGCGTGTCGATTCCGTTCAGCCAGACGTCCGCCCAGGGCACGAACACCATCTTCGTCGAGGCCCGCCTGTCGCTCGAGGTGACGCCGCACATCACCCAGGACGGCAGCATCCTGATGTCCATCACGGCGCAGAACAACCAGCCGGACCCCGCGAACACGGGCGCCAACGGCCAGCCCGCCATCCAGCGCAAGGAGGCCCAGACGCAGGTGCTCGTGAAGGACGGCGACACCACTGTCATCGGCGGCATCTACGTGCGCCGCGGCAGCACCAACACCGCGTCGGTCCCGTTCCTCGGGAAGATCCCGGTGCTGGGCTACTTCTTCCGCCAGAACACCGAGCGCGATGATCGGCAGGAGCTGCTGATCTTCATCACGCCTCGTATCCTCAACCGTCAGACGATTGCGCAGACCCTGTGATGCAGGGCCTGTCTGGAATGGAGTCCAAGCTCATGAAGCGCTTGTGGTTCGCCGCGATCCTCGCGGCCAGTGTGACGGCCTGCGTCGAGGGCAACAACCCGGTCCAGCTGGTCAGCGCCATCCCCCTCTCGCCGGAGAACTGCGACCTGGGGAGCGTGTCCCTCATCAAGGGGACGCTGAACTTCAACGCGGGCACCTCGTACCGGATGGCCTTCACGCTCTTCTCCCCGCTGGAGACGGCGACCGGTGGCACCGCGAACCCCGTCGGCTTCTACGCCGAGGAGGTTCTCCTCAGCTACGAGACGAAGAACCCGAAGGTCTCCCTCTCTGACGAGAGCACGCCGATCTACTTCGCGGTACCGGCGGGCGCGGATGCGTCGGAGTCCTACATCCAGGTGAACCTGATCGGCTCCGAGGCGCGCAAGAAGCTGGATACCGCCGTGCCCACCGCCCCGGATTTCATGACGGTGCTGGCCACCGTGAAGCTCAAGGGCAAGCTGCCCTCGGGCAAGCAGGTGGAGACCAATGAGGTCACCTATCCCATCGACATTACACGCGACCGCGGGTGTGAGGCAGGCTCCGTCCCCGTCCAGGCTGACCCGGAGGGCGCTCCCTGCGGCTATCCGGGACAGGACCTCTTCTTTAATACCTTCAACTGTGTCCCTGCTGGGGGTTGACGGACCCCGCGTCTTTGCTTAAGCGCACCCCGCCATGTCCTTCCGCGCACACCTGGAGTCGGTGGTCAATCAGGTCGACGGAGCCCTCGCCTGCAGCGTGATGGGCTTCGACGGCATCTCCGTGGAAACTTTTCAGAAGGACGAGGCAGGGGAGCTCGAGCTCAACGGCGCCTGGGTCGAGTATGCCAACCTGCTCACCCAGCTGAAGAACGCTGCGGATGTCCTGAAGACGGGCGCCGTGCAGGAGCTGAGTGTCAACAGCGAGAAGGTGTTGACCATCATCCGCATGGTGTCCCCGGAGTACTTCCTCGTCCTCGCCCTGAGGGCTGAGGGCAACTACGGCAAGGGCCGGTACGTGCTGCGGGTCACCGCGCCGAAGGTCCGCGCTGAACTGTAGGGCAGGCTGGCAGTCGACGCGCCGCCCCACCGCTTTCCCCTTTCCAGAGGGGGGCGCATCGGCTAGACACCTCGGACTTTTTCAGCAGTCCGAAGGAGCTGTTTCCATGGCCGGTGTCATTGATACCTCCGATTTCCGCAAGGGACTCAAGATCGAGATCGACGGGGAGCCGTTCGAGATCCTCGAGTTCCAGCACGTGAAGCCCGGCAAGGGCTCCGCGTTCACGCGGACCACCATCCGCAGCTTGATCACCGGCCGCAACCTCGAGCCCACGTTCAAGTCGGGCGAGAAGGTGGGCAGGCCTGACATCGAGGACAAGGACATGCAGTTCTTGTATCTCCAGGGCGGCGACTATTACTTCATGGACACGAAGAACTACGAGCAGACCTTCCTTGGTGAGAAGGTGCTCGGAGAGGCCAAGAACTTCCTCAAGGAGAACATCAACGTTTCGGTGCTCTTCTACAACGGCAAGGCCATTGGCGTGACGCTGCCCAACTCGGTGGACCTCAAGGTCACCAAGTGCGATCCGGGCGTGCGTGGCGACACCGTGTCCGGCGCGATGAAGCCCGCGACGATGGAGACCGGCTACACCGTCAACGTCCCGCTCTTCATCAACGAGGGGGATGTGCTGAAGATCGATACGCGCGACGGCAAGTATCTCACGCGCGTGGCCACCGGGGGCTAGTCCAGGCCCAAGCCTGGGCGGAGGGGACAGATGGCGACGAAGCGCAAAGCAACGCGGGGCGAGACCGAGCCCACGCCGGCCAGTGGCAGTGACCGCGCACCCGGGGCGACTTCCTTGGACGTGGACGCGCTCCGGCAGATCGTGGAGATGCTCGAGGCGTCGGATGTGACGCGGCTGGTGTGGCAGAAGGGCGATGAGCGGCTCTACATCCGCCGCGGCCATGGCCCCGCGCCCACCATTGTTCACCACGCGGCGCCAGTGACTCCGTCGGTGAGCCCAGTGGCTCCGCTGCCGATGGAGTACGCGGCCCCGGCTCCGGCTCGGCCGTCGGCTCCGGTTTCGGCCCCCGCGGCCGCCGCTCCGGCCAAGCCGGCGGAGAAGCCCGGCCAGCTGATGACGAGCCCGTTCGTGGGGACGTTCTACCGGACGCCCGCCCCGGACCAGCCTCCCTTCGCGGAGGTGGGCTCGGTGGTGAAGAAGGGTCAGGTGCTCTGCATCGTCGAGGCCATGAAGCTGATGAACGAGATCGAGGCCGAGATGGCAGGGCGTGTGACCGAGATCCTGGTGGAGAACGGGCAGCCGGTGGAGTTCGGCCAGGCGCTCTTCCGCATCGAGCCGGCATAGTCCGCGTGTGGGCCGGCCTCGTGCCGGCCCCGGCGGCGCGAGGAGGCTGGGCGTGTTCAAGAAGGTGCTGATTGCCAACCGCGGGGAGATTGCCCTGCGGGTCATCCGCGCCTGCCGCGAGCTGGGCATCGCCACAGTGGCGGTGCACTCCACGGCGGATGCCAATGGGTTGCACGTGCGCTTCGCCGACGAGGCGGTGTGCATTGGCCCTCCGCCGTCCAAGGAGAGCTACCTCAACGTGCCGCAGCTGCTGTCCGCCGCGGAGATCACCCGCGCGGACGCCATTCACCCCGGCTACGGCTTCCTCTCGGAGAACGCCGAGTTCGCCGAGGTGTGTGAGAACTGCAAGATTCGCTTCATTGGCCCCCGGCCGGAGATGCTCCGGCTGATGGGTAACAAGGTGCGCGCCAAGCAGGCCGCGCGCGAGGCGGGCCTGCCGCTGCTGCCGGGCAGCGCGGGCGTGGTGAGGGACCCGAAGGAGGCCGAGGCGATCGCCCGGGAGATCGGCTTCCCGGTCATCATCAAGGCTGCGGCTGGCGGTGGCGGGAAGGGGATGAAGATCGTCCGCTCGCCGGAGGTGCTGTCGCAGGCGTTCTCCACGGCGGCGGCCGAGGCGGTGGCCAGCTTCAACAACGGTGATCTCTATATTGAGCGGTACGTGGAGAAGCCGCGCCACATCGAAATCCAAATCGCCGCAGACGAGCACGGCAACATCATCCACCTGGGCGAGCGCGAGTGCTCCGTGCAGCGGCGGCACCAGAAGCTCATTGAAGAGAGCCCCTCGCCGGCCATCACCCCGGAACTGCGCGAGAAGATGGGGCGCGTCTCCGTCGATGCGATGAAGCGCCTGCGCTACAACAACGTGGGCACCATCGAGTACCTGCTCGACGAGAACGGGCAGTTCTACTTCATGGAGATGAACACCCGCATCCAGGTGGAGCACCCGGTGACGGAGCTCGTCACGGGCATTGACCTGGTTCGCGAGCAGATCCGCATGGCTTACGGCCACCCCCTGCGCTTCAAGCAGGAGGACATCCAGATGCGCGGCGCCGCCATCGAGTGCCGCGTCAACGCCGAGGACCCCGTCACTTTCGCCCCCTGGCCTGGGAAGATCACCGGCTACAGCGTGCCGGGTGGCTATGGGGTGCGTGTAGACTCTGCTGCGTATGAGAACTACACGGTGCTGCCATACTACGACAGCCTGCTGGCGAAGCTGATCGTCTATGCGGAGGACCGGCCCACGGCCATCCGCCGCATGCAGCGCGCACTGGGAGAGTATGTGGTGGAGGGGATCCGCACCAACATCCCGTTCCACCGGGCCGCTCTGGCGGAGGACGCCTTCCAGGAAGGCCAGTACGACACCCGCTTCGTGGAGCGGCTGCTCGCCAGTGAGACGGGCAGTCACCGCCTGAAGAAGGCCATCGAAGAGACCCCCTGAGCCTGGTTGCTTGCTGACTGTTCACGCAACCCCCTGATCCGCCTCAGGGGGGACCCGGCGATTTCTTGACCCGCGAGAGCCTCTTCCGATAGCCTCGGGTTTCCCTCGCCGTTGCCAAAGGACGCAGGAAACCCCAAGAAGTTCCGAGGGGTTAGACCGGCCGGAAGCCCTGCTCGATGGACAAGAACAAGATCATCGAAGCCGCCGCGAAGCTCGTCGCGAAGGGCGCCTACGACAAGGCCATCAAGGAGTACCAGAAGGTCCTCGAGGTGGACGCCAAGGACATTCGCGTCCTCCAGAAGATGGGCGAGCTGTACGTCAAGAAGAACGACAACGGCCAGGCCGCCCACTACTTCACCAAGGTCGCTGAGAGCTACTCCTCGGACGGCTTCTTCCTGAAGGCCGTCGCGCTCTACAAGCAGGTCCTCAAGCTCAACCCGGAGCTGCTGGACGTGAACCTGAAGCTGGCGGAGCTCCACCAGCAGCTCGGGCTGATGTCCGAGGCGATGGCGTACTTCCAGATCGTCGCCAACCACTACGACAAGGCGGGCGATACCCGGCGGCTGCTCGACACGCTCAAGCGGATGGTCGACCTCGACCCCGAGAACGTGGCGTCGAAGATCAAGCTGGGCGAGCTGTACGCGAAGGAGGGCCTCACCAAGGAGGCCGTCGCCGAGTTCAAGCGCGCTGCCGATTACCTCAAGAAGAACGCCCGCACGGATGACTACGTGCGTGTGGCCGAGCGCCTGTCCGCGCTCGAGCCTGAGAACATTGGCTTGGCCAAGGAGCTGGCCAAGATGTACCTGGAGAAGGGCGATCAGAAGCGCGCCCTGGCCCGGCTCCAGGTGGCCTTCAAGGCCGATGGCCGGGACGTCGAGACGCTGAGCATGCTGGCCCAGGCGTTCCAGGGGCTGGGGCAGACCGCGAAGACTGTCTCCGTCTACAAGGAGCTCGCCAAGGTCTACCAGGACTCCGGCCGCACCCACGAGGCCAACGGCGTCTGGGACAAGATCGCCGAGGTGGATCCGACAGACGAGGATCTGCTCGCGCGCAAGGCTTCCGCCGCTCCGGCCCGTGCTCCGGCTCGCCCCGCGCCCACTCGCCCGGCTCCGGCTCCAGAACCCGCGCCTGCGCCGGCTCGCGCCGCGCCCGCTCGGCCTGCTCCGGCTCCCGAGCCCGCTCCGGCTCCCGTTCGTACCGCTCCTGCGCCCACGCGGCCCGCTCCCGCACCGGCTCCTGCCCCAGCGCCGGCTCCCGCTACTCGTCCGGCGGTCATGACGCCGCTGCCGGTGGGGCCGCTCACGCGCGAGCAGCTCTCCAAGCTGCTCACGGAGACAGACGTCTACGTCAAGTACGGCCTCCACGACAAAGCGCTGGAGCACCTGCGGAAGATCTTCGCCGTCGATCCGGAGAACCTCGACGCGCACGAGAAGGCCTACAACATCTACGTCTCCGCCGGGAACACGGTGCAGGCCAGCGAGCAGTTGCTCAACGTGCTCCGGCTGTGCACCCGTCGCTCGGACGCGGCTCGCGCCCAGCCGTACCTGGCCGCCATCCTCCAGCAGAACCCCAACCACCCCGAGGTTCCCGCGTTCCTTGCCGTGCTGCGCGTGGAGCAGGCCGCCCCTGCGGCCGCCCAGGTGGAGTCGCTGGAGGAGGATGCCATCCTCGTCGAGTCCAATGACGAGGAGATCGTCGTCGCCGAGGCGCCCGAGGACGCGCTCGCTCAGCCAACCGGGGATGATCTGGCGCTGGCCGCGATCGGCTCGCAGGACTCCGACGAGATCGTCGATGACGGCCCCTCGGAGTCGGTGATCAGCGACGAGGCGCTGGTCGGCGAGACGATTGTCTCCGGCGAGAGCGATGCCTTTGGCGCGGACGATGGGACTTCGTTGGACGTCGGGGGCGACGAGGCCCTGGTGGCCGCCGACGAGACGACGTCCACCAACATCCTGGACGAGCCGCTCGTCGCCGGGTCGGGCGATGAGGAAATGTCCTTCGAGGCGCAGTCCGCCGAGTACATGGTGGACGAGCCCGGCGTTACCGTCGGGGACGAGCCCATCGCCGATGGCGATGAGAGCATGGCGCTCGGGGATGACGATGCGCCGCCCACGCGCCCGGGGATGCCCGCGGCGCACCTGCTCCAGCAGGACGACTCGATGGAGGCGGGGACCGCGCTGGGCGACGACGAGGGGGTGCCCACGCGCGTGGGCAGGAGCCCCGTCGAGGAGACCTTCGAGACGGAGACCACCTCCGCGGGCCACCCGGCTTACGAGGCCGAGGACGCCACCATGGTCGGCGCCGTGCTGGCCGTGGAGCCTCCCGCGGACGAGCCCATGGCCTCGGAGTACTCTGAGCCCGAGGCCGCCTCTCAGACCGAAGAGACGCCGGCCGCCGCGGAAGAGGAGCCCGCCTCCGAGGAGTGCGACGAGGCCAGCTTCTTCCTCGACCAGGGCCTGACCGAGGAAGCGCGCGAGATCCTCGAGACCGTGATGATCGCCTTCCCGGGCCACCAGCGCGCCGCCGAGCTGATGGCGCGCCTGGAGCAGATGGAGTCCGGAGGCGACGCCGCGCCCACCACGGAGGAGACCGACACCTCGACGATGCAGGTGCCCGCCGTGGATCCGATGGATGCTCCCGCCGAGCGCGATGCGTTCGACCTCGCGGCGGAGCTGGCCGGGGATCTCGATGGGCTGGCGGACTCCTCTCCGGCTCCCTCCTCGGGCGAGGACGACTTCCAGTACTCGGTGGAGGAGGTCTTCGCCGAGTTCAAGAAGGGCCTTGAAAAGGTCGTCAAGCCCGAGGACGTGGACACGCACTACGACCTGGGCATCGCCTACAAGGAGATGGGCCTCACCGACGACGCGCTGGGCGAGTTCGCCGTGGCGCGCAAGGGGTGCATGGGCACCAAGCGCGAGCTGGACTGCATCACCATGACAGGCATGCTCCATGGCATGCGCGGCGAGCACGCCGAGGCCGTCAAGGTCTTCAAGGAGGGCCTGGCCAGCGAGCATGCCAAGGACGAGGTGGCCAAGGCGCTGGGGTTCGAGCTGGCGGCGGCCTACGAGGGCATGGGCGAGAACGGCAAGGCGCTCTACCACTACCAGCGGGTGGCCAAGCTCGACCCCAAGTACCGGGACGTCTCCTCCCAGGTGGCGCGGCTGTCCGCCGAGGTTTCCCCCGAGGACGACCCCATCGCCACGGCGGGCCCGAAGGGCAAGCCTCCCGGGGGCGGAGGAACTCCTCCTGCGGCCGCAGCTAACGCGGGCGCTCCGAAGGCCCGCAAGGTAGGCTACGTCTAGTCCACGTCCGGCGAGCCCATGACGACCTATCTCGACTTTTTCGAGCTCACCACGGAGCCTTTCTCCAACGCTCCAGTCAGCCGGTTTTAT
The DNA here is from genome assembly GCF_000737315.1 of Hyalangium minutum. GTDB lineage: Bacteria > Myxococcota > Myxococcia > Myxococcales > Myxococcaceae > Hyalangium > Hyalangium minutum. The sequence continues at coordinate 230,180 of NZ_JMCB01000017.1, read as the reverse complement.
TACAACTCCACGCAGCATTCGCAGGCGCTGACGCGGCTGATGCACGCCGTGGGGTACATGAAGGGCCTGTCCATCCTCGTGGGCGACATTGGCGCGGGGAAGACGACGCTGGCCCGGCGCATGCTCGATTCGCTGCCCGAGTCCGAGTACGAGGCGGCCCTGCTCGTCATCATCCACTCGGGTATTACCGCCAACTGGCTGCTGCGCCGCATCGCCCTGCAGCTGGGCGTGGAGAACCCGGCCCAGGAGAAGCTGGCCCTGCTGTCCCAGCTCTACCAGCGGCTCCTTCAGATTTATGAGTCCGGTAAGAAGGCCGTCGTCCTCATCGACGAGGCCCAGATGCTGGAGACGCGCGAGCTGATGGAGGAGTTCCGCGGCCTGCTGAACTTGGAGGTCCCGGAGCGCAAGCTCATCTCCTTCGTGTTCTTCGGGCTGCCGGAGATCGAGAAGAACCTCAAGCTGGACCCGCCGCTCGCCCAGCGCGTGGCCTTCCGGTACAAGCTCGAACCCTTCACCGCCGAGTCCACCGAGGCCTACGTGAAGCACCGCCTGCGGCTGGCGGGCTCGCCCCGGCTGCCGTTCACGTCCGAGGCGCTGCTGGCCATCCACAAGGCCTCGGGCGGTACCCCGCGCGTCATCAACACCCTGTGCGACAACGCCCTCTTCGAGGCGTTTCTGTCCCGCCACGAGTCCATCGGCGAGGAACTCATCCGTCGCGTGGCGGACAACCTGGGCCTGGTGGGCTCGGCGTTGCCCCCCGAGGCGGGCGCACCGACCCAGCCTGCTCCCTCGCCCAGCAGCCGGCCAGCCGGCTCGAAGATCGACTTGGCGGAGATCGACCGCTACCTCGAAGGGCTCGGTAAGCTGTAGCGGCATTGGCCACGAACAGCCGTCAGGGCGCGCGTTGGGCGCTGCTGGTGATTGCTCTCCTCATCGTGGGGGCGATCTTCGCCCTTCGTACGTCCGTGGCCTGGGAGACGGCTTGCACGCTCGCGCGGCGCAACCTGCCGGACCTCATCGGCCTGGATGTGGGCATCGGCCAGTGTGAGCTGGATCCGCTGGGGCAGAAGGTCATCATCCGAGGACTCTCGCTGTTCGCGCCTGGCACGGACACGCCGCTGCTGGCCGCGGATCTCGCCGAGGTCCAACTCGGGCTGACGCGGCCCTTCTCCGGCAAGGTGGCGCTGGATCTGCTGCGCGTGCAGCGGCCTCGTGTGGCGCTGGATCTGTCCCAGCCGTCCGCGAACGCCAAGCCAGGCGAGCCGGCTCCGTGCCCGCTGAAGCCACTGGAGCGGCTGAAGATCTCCCGGCTGGCGCTCACCGGCGCGCAGGTGCGAGTGGCTCTGCCCAACGGACGGCGCATCGAAGTGTCGGATCTGGACGTGGGGTGGAAGGAGCGCTGGGGCGTCTCCGAGTTCGACGTGGAGGCCCGTCGCGGTGTGGTGGTGCTGGGGCCCAGCGGTGGTGAGCTGCTGCTGGGGCGGCTGGTGCTCAGCGGCGGCTTGGACGTGGACGAGCAGCTGCTGCAGCTCAACCGCGCTGAGGTGGCGCTGGACGATGCGACGGTGAGCGCTTCGGGCCGTGTGGAGTCCCTGTGCCAGCCGGTGCTCGCGCTGGATGCGCAGGTGTTCCTCCCGCTGCGGACGCTGAAGGAGGCGGGGCTGCTGGAGCGGCCCGCGTCGGGGCATGTGTGGACGCGCCTCACGGTAACGGGCCGGCCTCTTGCGCCCAGCGTGTCCGTGGAGGTGTCCGCGAACAACCTGGCTTATGACCGCTACGGGCCCACTTCCCTCACGGCGCAGCTGCACTACCAGGGCGAGCGCGTGAAAGTGGAGAAGCTGACGGTGCCCGTGGGGAACGGGCGTGCCGAGGTGAGCGGCACGGTCCGGTTGGCTCCGGGCCTCCCGGTGGAACTGGACGTGAAGACGTATGACGCGTCCTTCGGCCGGATCCTCGCGCAGTCGGGGGTGAAGGGCTCCTGGGTGGACTTTCCGGCGACCGTCACAGGGCGCCTCACCGGGACGATCCTGCCTCGGCCACAGCTCTCGGGAGAGGCGGACTTGCGCACCGGCCACTTCGTACTGGCCACGCGCGCCTACGACGCGCCCGAGCAGAAGGGGCTCACGCTGCTGGAGTTCGACCGCGGCCGGGTGCAGGCCACCCTGAAGATCCTCTCGGACCGGGTGACGATCGACGGGCAGGTGGAGTCGGGCCGCTCGCGGATGAACACGGACGTCACGCTCTTCTATGACCCGGCGCGCGGGCTGGACGTGCGCGCGGATGGCGACCTGGAGCTCTCCGACTTCGGGGCCGTGGCCGGGCTGCCCTGGGCGGGCCGTGGCACGGCGAACCTCACCGTGGCGGGGCCGTACGTGGACGTGAAGGTGGATTCGAACGTCTCTTTCCGGGACTTCACCTTCTGGGGCTTAGGGATGGGGGTGGTGCAGGGCAAGGCGACGTACGAGGATCTGGTCCTGAGCTTCCCGACGATCACCGGGCAGAAGGGCCGCACCCAGTACTTCGGCAAGGCCGCGCTCACCTTCGGCAAGTCGCTGCACGCCAAGGCCGAGGTGAACGTGCCGCAGGGCCGCACCGAGGACCTGATCGATGTCATCGCCGGGCTCCACCCCAACATCGCCGTGATGCAAGGGACCATCGCCGGTCTGGCCTCGGGGCGCGTGGAGATCGACAGCCCAGTGGACCGCTTCGAGGGGCTGGTGGCGTTCGACTTCAAGAACACCACTTACTACGGGCGCCGGATGGGCGATGGCTCCTCGCGGCTGCGCTTCGTGGATGGCAAGGAGATGGTGCTGGAGCGCACCACGCTCGAGGGGCCGCTCGGCAAGAGCTGGGTGGAGGGCACCTTTACCTTCGCGGGTGGGCTGGACTACCGCTTCGGTGGCGAGAACCTCTCCCTGGCGGAGGCGATCGGGCCGGAGCTCGCAACGCGCATGGGCATGGAGGGCACGCTCACGCTGGAGGGCACGGTCAGCGGCAACTCCACGCTGCCCATCGTCGAAGGGACGCTGAAGGGCCCGCGCGTCACCTTCGCGGACCGCGACCTGGGCGCGATGCACCTGGTGGGCAAGATGACGGGCCGGGACTTCGAGGTCTCTGGCCAGCTCTTCAAGGACGCCAACGGATTCCTGACGATGAAGGTACGTGAGCCGTTCCCCTACGAGCTGTCCGTGGCGTTGGAGTTGCCGGAGATCCGCCCGCTGCTGCCCGCGAACGCGGTGACCCAGGGCATGTCCGGCTCATTGAAGGGGACCCTCAGCGCGCAGGGCAACATCCGCAACTATGAGGCCGTGCAGGTGACGGCGTTCGTGGACCAACTGTCCCTGGCGCGAGGCATCTTCCGGGGCCAGAACGAAGGGCCCATCTCACTGAGCTACATGGGCGGCCGGCTGAACGTGGAGCCTTTCACCTTTCGCGGGCCGGACCTGGAGGTGTCCGGTGCGGGCTGGATGGGGCCTCGTGCTCTGGACCTGAACGTGCGCGGTGGCATGGACCTGCGGGTGGCGGAGTCGCTGCTGCCCGAGGTGGAGCGCACCGGTGGCCGGGTGGAGTTCCAGGGCCAGGCCTCCGGCAACCTGGACAAGCCCTCGTTGGTCGGCGAGGCCTCTGTCTCCGATCTCCGGGTCTCCGCGAGGGGCCGCCCCGTCACGCTGCGCGCCGTGTCGGGCCTGGCCACCTTCACCGAGCAGGGCGTGCTGCTCAAGGGCTTCCGAGGCCTGCTCAACGAGGGGCGTGCCACTGCCAGCGGTGAGATCACCCTCAAGAACTTCTCGCCGGACAAGATCTCTTTGGCCGCGGAGCTGGAGGACGTGACGTACCGGTACTCGGACGACCTGCCCATCACCGCTTCGGGCGGGCTGCAGCTCACGGGGACCCCGGACGCACTGCTGCTCGCGGGCGACGTGGACCTGCTCCGGCTGCGCTACCAGAAGGGCCTGGAGCTGGACTCCATGCTCAAGAACCTCGGGCGGCGCACCGCGTCGGTGCTCCCCACCACGGCGGACAAGGCTCCCGAGTTCCTCACGTATGACGTGCGCGTTCACCTCAAGGACGTGCGGGTCGACAACAACCTGGCCCGCGCCCGGTTGTTGGGTGATTTGCGGCTGACGGGCACCAACGTGCGCCCAGGCGTGCTCGGCCGAGTGGAGGCGGAGGAGGGCAGTCAGGCCTTCTTCCGCAACAACCAGTTCACCATTACCCAAGCCGAGGTCGAGCTCCGGGACCGCTATGGCATCGATCTCGTGTTCGACGTGCGCGGGCAGACGCAGGTGCGCGAGTACACCCTGAAGGTGCACGCCTTCGGTCGGCCCGCGGACCCGCAGGTGCTCTTCTCCTCCGAGCCCTCCCTGGCCGAAGGCGATGTGGTCTCCCTCCTCACCCTGGGCGTGACGAGCACGGACAAGGACACGGCGGCCTCGGCCAGCGCGGGCCTGGCCGCCGAGGCGCTCTTCAATGTGTCCGGCCTGGACAAGCAGGTGAAGCGCTTCCTGCCCAGCAACCCGGTGCTGAGAGACCTGTCCTTTCAGATCTCCACCACGTACAACGATGCGACCAGGCAAGCGGAGCCGACCGCACAACTGGAGTCGAAGATCCTGAGCGATCAGCTTAAGATCGGCATGACGCAGCCAGTCAGCGGGCGTGGAACTCGCGCCCGGGCCGAGTATCGCTTCGACAACCGCCTCTCCGCGCAGGCCCAGTGGGACAACGAGAACAGCGAAGCCTCGTTCGGCAACCTTGGACTCGAGCTCAAGCTGAGCTGGGAGGTCGAGTAGCGCTCGCCGTGTGTCTGCTGTGGGCCGGCCTGGCGCTGGCGGGGATGGCTCCCCAGGAGCCACCGTCGGCGGCCGAGGCGCGCGCCGAGCCTCAGGAGCAGGAGCCTCAGGAGGTGAAAGAGGTGGAGCTCCGGTTGCCGCCGGGCTCGGACACTCGCGGGCTGGCGGACCTGGTCACCATTCGACGTGGGCAGGTGCTCTCGACGCTGGCGGTGCGCCGGAGCGTGGAGGCGCTGTGGAACACCGGCCGCTTCACCAACGTCGAGGCCCGCACGGTGGATGTAAGGGGCGGGGTGCGGCTGGTGTTCCAGCTCACCCCGGTGCAGCAGCTCGTGCGGCTCGTCATCGAGGGCAACGTCGCTCTGTCTGATGATGAGATTCGCGAGGCCAGCGGCTTGCCGGAGTATGCGCCGCTGGATCCGGACAGCGTGGATCGGGCCCGTGCCGCCGTCGAGCAGGCCTACCACCGCAAGGGCTATGACCAGGCCTACCTGAGAGTCTCCGAGGAGCCCTCTCCCGGGGGCGTGGTGCTGGTGTTCACGATGGACGAGGGCCAGCCCACCCGGGTGGGCCGCGTCACGCTCACCGGAAGTCCCGGGCTGCCGCTGTCCTCGCTGCTGGAAGCGCTCGGGCTGGAGCCTGGAGTGGTGCTCGATCAGGCGCGGGTGGACGCGGGGCTGGAGAAGCTGCGGACCGTGTTGCGCCAACAGCGTTACTACCGCGCACGGGTCGGGGCTCCCACGGTGACGCTGGAACAGGGGCTTGCCACGGTGGCGCTGCCGGTCTCCGCCGGGCCTCGCTACACGCTCCACTTTCATGGCAACCACCAGTTCCCGGGCGTGGTCCTGGAGCGCGTCCTGGCCTATGACGGCACCGAGGTACTGGATCCCGGGGTGGTGTGGACCCTGGCCCGGCGGCTGGAGGTCTTCTATCGCTACCGGGGCTTCAACGACGTGCGCGTCACCCCGCGCGAGGTGCGCCGGCCGGACCATGCCGAGGCCGTGCTCGCCTTCGAGATCGAAGAGGGACGGCCGCTCACGGTGACGGAGGTGCGCTTCCGGGGGAACCGGGCGCTGCCGAGCGGCGTGCTGCGAGAGGTGCTCGCGGAGATCATCCGCACCCGCGATCCGGTGCCCGAGCTGACGCTGCCGCTGAGGGATGATCCGCTGGAGGTGGATGGGCGGAGTGGGCAAGGGCCCCGCTCCGTGCCGCTCGCGCCGGATCCGCACCGGGTGTTCGTGGAGGAAGCGTACCTGGGCGCGGCGGAGGTGCTGACGGAGGCCTACCGCGAGCGCGGCTTCCCCCAGGCCCAAGTGCACTTCAGCCGGCTGGACGTGGATGTGAGTGCGCGCACGGCGGTGGCGGAGTTCGAGGTGGAGGAGGGCTCGGAGGTGCGCGTCGACGAGGTGGTCGTCGATGGGCTGCCGCAGGGCACGGGCACCGAGAGCGTGGGTTTGGCGTCTGGGGATTCGCTGAGCGAGGAGGCGGTGGAGCGGGCGCGCCAGAACTTGGAGCAGGAGGTGGCGCGGCAGGGGTACCTGTTCGCCCGGGTGGAGGTGAAGACGGAGCCCAACACGGAGGATCCTCGCTACGTGAAGGTCTTCCTGCGCGTGGAGCCGGGGCCTCAGGTGCGCGTGGGCCGCATCATCTTCCAGGGGCTGACCCGCTCGGACGAGCGGACTGTGCGCGCGCTGCTCGCGTTGGAGGTGGGCAAGCCGCTGGATCTGGAGAAGCTGGCGGAGGGGCGCCGCCGGCTGGCGCGGCTCAACATCTTCCGCCAGGTGGAGGTGCAGCTGCGCGAGCCGAACCGTCGCGAGGAGATCAAGGACATCTTGGTGACGGTGCAGGAGCGGCCGCGCATCGACGGCGAGGTGTCCGGCGGCTACTTCCTGGTGGACGGTCCACGCGTCACGCTGGACACGGCGTTCCCGAACGTGGACGGGCGCGGGCTCAACCTGCTGGCGCGCGCCAAGGTGAACTACGTGGGCTGGAGCCAGGAGGCTTTCTCGGGCCGGTATGGGGGCGTCCAGGACGACTCCATCCGAGGCTGGGAAGGGCTGGGCGGGCGTGGCAACGTGGCCCTCACCCAGCCGCGCCTCAACTTCTTCCTGCTGCCGAGGGACACGGGCGCGCGGGTGGATCTCATCGGTGAGCGCGTTCACCGGCCCTCGTATCTCTCCACCCGGTTCGCGGCGGTGGGCGGTCTGGACTGGCCTGCGGCGCGCTGGCTCAGCCTGGGAATCCAAGGCGAGCTCGAGCACAACCGGCTGCGCTCGCGCAGCGGCGTGCTGAACGTGCTGAGCCGGGCAGACCAGGAGCGGCTGCGCTTCCCGTACGGCATCTTCACCCTGTACTCGCTCCGGGGAACCTCCACGCTCGACTTCCGGGATGAGCCCACCAATCCGCGCAAGGGTCTGCTGGTCTCCGGCAGCGCCGAGTTCACCCGGGACCTCAGCGTGGCGCCCACGGATGCGCTGGGCAACAGGGTCGCGGATTTCCCCATCCACGAGCTGAAGCTGTCTGGCAGCGTGAGCGTCTATGCGCCGCTGGGCCGCCGTGCCAGCCTGGCGCTGTCCGCCCGGGCCGGTACCATCGTGCCGCTGTCCCCGAACGCGCAGTCCATCGGCTCGAAGCTGTTCTACCTGGGGGGCTCCTCGAGCCTGCGCGGCTTCCGCGAGGATGGGTTGCTGCCCGAGGACCAGCGCGCCGAGGTGCGCCGGCAGCTGCTCGACTGCCGCGCCGTCATTACTCCGCAGGGGTGCCCCGCGGAGCTGGTGGCGGTGCTGGCGGGGCAGGCGCCGCTGAGCCAGGGTGGCGAGCTGTTCACTCTGGGCAAGGCGGAGCTGCGGCTGCCGGCCTTCCGCTCGTTGGATCTGGGCTTCTTCCTCGAGGCCGGCAACCTGTGGGGAGACCGGACGAACTTCGATCCGACGATCCTGCGCTACACGGCGGGCGTAGGGCTGCGGTACGTGACGCCGGTGGGGCCGCTGGCCTTCGATCTGGGCTTCAACCTGGACCCGGACGAGGACTTCAACGAGCCGGCCTCTCAGTTCCACTTCAGCATCGGGGTCTTCTAGGAGGTGCGTGTGGCGATGGCTCAGAGCCTCCGGGGAGTGTTGGCCGCTGGGCTCGCGGTGGGCCTGGGGGCCGGGTGTGTGAGCGCTCCGGCGCCCGTGGTGACGTCCAAGCGCCCGAAGTGGATGCCTCCGGTGATGGTGTGTCCGCCGGACGCCGTCGATCAGATGCAGCGCATGGGGCTGAAGGTCGGCGACCGCATCCCAGTGGTGGTGGACGAGACGCAGAACCGGCCGGGCTCGGCGCACTACAAGAGCCGGTTCGTGATGTCGCTGCCCAAGGTGGAGGAGGGCGAGCTGAAGGACATGAGCATCGCCGGGTACCTGTACGTGGCGAACCACCGGGTGTTCGGCCGGTACGACCGGGCATACGTGCGCTACTACGAGGGCGGCAAGCTGCGAGACTTCTACGAGGTCCCCTTCTGCGGGGTGCTCGTGGATCCCCGGTGGGACAAGGACGGGGAGGGGATCATCGCCTACCCGGGCCCGGAGCGAGGGACGGCGGTGGTCCAGGACTCGAAGGGCATCATCCAAGTGGTGGACGCGTTCCCCTGACGCGGGCCTGGGGGATGGGTGCGAGTGAAGCGGGCGGTGAACCTGGGAGGTTGGGACGCGTCAGACCCACCTCCTAGGGTGTCGCGCCATGGCTTCGATGCTTCATGAGGGCCTCCTGGTCCTGTTCCGCAATCGCCCCAGGCTGGCGCCCGAGCTTTTGCAGGATGCGCTGGGATTGACGTTGCCGGTCTGGTCCGAGGCTCGAGTGGAGTCCGCGGAGTTCACTCAGGTCGTGCCCACCGAGTACCGGGCGGATCTGGTGATCCTGCTGTCGAACGGTCAGCCCATCTTCGCCATTGTGGTGGAGGTTCAGCTGTCGAGGGATGAGGACAAGCGCAAGAGCTGGCCGCTGTACCTCACGAGCTTGCGCTCTCGGGTGGGGTGTCCGACCGCACTGCTGGTGGTTGCTCCGGATGCAGCCATTGCCAAGTGGTGTGCTCAGCCCATCGAGCTGGGACATCCCGGTTTCACACTCCAGCCGCTGGTGGCTGGGCCGGATTCCATCCCCGTAGTCGTGGACAAGCAGGCAGCCGAGCAAGATCCTGAGTTGGCGGTTCTGTCGGCGATGGCACATGGACAGCGGGAGGAGGTGGGGGCTGCCATTGCTCAGGCTGTTATTGGGGCGTCTCGGGGCCTTGATGCGGATCGTTCCAGCTTCTACGTTGACCTGGCTGTGTCCTCGCTCAGCGAGGCCGCCCGCAGAGCCTTGGAGGCGCTGATGAAGAGTGGCAGCTACGAGTATCAGACTGAGTTCGTTGGCCAATGGATCGCCAAGGGGAGGCAGGAGGGGCTGCAGGAGGGGTTGCAGGAGGGCTTGCAGGAGGGCTTGCAGCAGGGGCTGCAGCAGGGGCTCCACGATGGGGAGCTCACCGCCCTGTTCGAGGTGCTCGATGCCCGGGGACTTGAGGTGGATGACTCAACCCGGGAGCGTCTGAGGGCCTGCACGGACCTGTCTCAGCTCAAGCTCTGGCTCCGCAAGGCGGTCACCGTGGACTCCGTCCAGGAGCTTTTCACTCCCGGGCCTGCGCCCAAGCCCGCCGGCCGTAAAGCCAGCAAGCAGGGCCGCAGCACGAAGTCCCCCAAGTCTCGCACCAAGCGGTGAGTGCTCTCCCAGCCGCCCCCGCGTCCCAGGCTCGGTGTAGAGTTCCGCCGTGTTCTACGCGTTCATCCGTGGTCTGGTGTCCCTGGCGCTGCGGCTCTTCTACCGGCTGAAGGTGAATGCCCCGGCTGCCAAGCCCGAGGGCCCCATCATCTTCGTGGGTAACCACCCCAACGCCCTCATCGATCCGGCGCTCGTCTTCGTCATCACCCACCGCCAGGTTACCTTCCTGGCCAAGGAGCCGCTGTTCCGGATGCCCGTCATCGGGTGGATCCTCAAGGGGCTCCACGCGCTGCCCGTCTACCGCAAGCAGGACAACCCCGGGCAGACGGTCAAGAACGAGGGCACCCTCGACGCCGCCCGCGCCGCCCTCGTGCAGGGCCGCGCCATCACCATCTTCCCCGAGGGCAGGAGCCACTCGGAGCCCATGCTCGCGGAGCTGAAGACGGGCGCGGCCCGCATTGCCCTCGGAGCCGCGCGCGAGGGAGCTCCGGTTCGCATCATCCCCGTCGGTTTCACCTACGGAGAGAAGAACCTCTTCCGCAGCGAGGTCCTCATCGAGGTGGGGTCCGCCATCGAGGTGCTGCCGTTCCTGCCGCGCCCCGACGCCGGAGATGGAGCGGAGAAGGAAGCGGCCCGGCAGCTCACGGAGCGCATCGCCGAGGGCCTCAAGGCCGTCACCCTCAACATGTCGCACTGGGAGGACCTGCCGCTCATCCAGACCGCCGAGCAGCTCTATGCGTTCCGCCAAGGCGAGAAGACCGACCGCGAGCGCCTGAAACACTGGGCTCGGGGCCTGCAGCTCTTCCGCTCCGAGCAGCCCGAGCGCTTCGAGCAGGTGCGCTCGTCCCTCATGTCCTTCCGGCGCCGGTTGGAACTGGTCCACGCGGATCCGAAGGATCTGACGCTCGTGTACCAGTCCGGGCAGGTGGCCACGTTCGTGGTGAAGAACCTGCTGGCCCTGTGCCTGGGCCTCCCGCTGTTCATCCTGGGCGTGGTGCTGTTTGGCCTGCCATACCAGGTGCCCCGGCTGGCCTCGCGCAACAGCGAGCTGGACACGCAGGCCACGGTGAAGTTCCTGGGCGCGCTCCTCATGTCACTGCTCTGGTGGCCGGGCCTCACGGTGGCTGCGTGGCTGTGGGGCGGCTGGGGGTGGGGCGTCGTGGCGCTGGTGGGGGTGCCGCCGCTGGCCCTCTTCACCCTCTACTTCCTGGAGCGCTGGGCGGGCATCTGGCGAGACATCAGCGTGTTCTTCACGCTCGGTAGCCGCGCGCGGCTCAAGGCCTTGTTGCTCCAGGACGGAGAGCGGCTGGCCGCCGAGGTGGACACTCTGGCCGGGGAGTACCGCCCTCGCGTCGAGCAGGCTGTCCCCGCCGAGAGCCGTTCCTAAGGAGCCACGCTGGAGGGCCTGACCGCCTTCGCTCAGGTCTCGTGCTCGATGTGCTCCAGCTCCTTGCCCTTCGTCTCGCGGATGTACTTCACGGTGAACAGGAGCGAGAGCACCGCCGCCGCTGTGTAGAGCCCGTAGGCCAGCCCGAGGCCCGCGCTCTGGAGCGTGGGGAACGTGGCGGACACCGCGAAGTTGGCCACCCACTGCGCTGCCGCCGCAAGCGCCAGGGCTACCGCCCGGATGCGGTTGGGGAACATCTCCCCCAGCATGACCCACACCACAGGGCCCCATGAGAACCCGAAGCAGAACACGTACAGGTTGGCGCAGATCAGCGCCAGCACGCTGCTGCTGCCGTGCAGCACGGGGTTGCCATGCACATCGAGCCCCGCGGTGCCGAACAGGTAGGCCAGCACCCCGAGCGTGAGCGCCATGCCCACCGAGCCCACGATCAGCAATGGCTTCCGCCCGAATCGATCCACGCACAGGATGGCGAGCACCGTCGTCACGATGTTGGTGATGCTGGTGATGACCGTGATGGCCAGCGAGCTCTGCTCGGAGAAGCCCACCGCCTGCCACAGCACGCTCGAGTAGTAGAAGATGACGTTGATGCCCACGAACTGCTGGAGCATCGCCAGGACGATGCCCACCCAGACCACGGGCAGCAGCCCGAACCGAGGCCCGCGCAAGTCCCTCAGCCGGGCGGCGTTCGTGGTGTGGATCGTGCCGCGGATCTCCACCAGCTTGGAGGGCGCGAGGTCCCCGACGATGGTTTGGAGCACCTTCAGGGCCTCTGTCTCGCGCCCGCGCGCGACGAGGTGTCGCGGGGACTCGGGGATGAGGAGCGCTCCAACGCCGTAGAGGAGCGCGGGCGGCACCGCGGAGAAGAACATCCACCGCCAGGCTGCTAAGCCCAGCCAGTGCACGGAGTTGGCCGAGCCCGCTTGGGTGGCCAGGGCGTAGTCGCTCATGAGGGCCGCGAAGATGCCGATGACGATGGCCATCTGCTGCAGCGAGCCGAGCCGTCCCCGCAGGTGCGCCGGGGAGATCTCCGCGATGTAGGCCGGAGCGATGACACTGGCCATGCCGATGGCCGCGCCGCCGACGAGCCGCCACAGCCCCAGGCTCCAGAGCGAGCCCGCGAGCCCCGACCCGAGCGCGCTGATGAGGAACAGCACCGAGGCCATGACCATGGTGCGAGGCCGGCCCAGGCGGTCCGCGAGGTGGCCCGAGGAGAAGGCTCCGACGGCCGAGCCCACGAGCGCCGCGGACACCGTCAGTCCCAGGACCCACTCGCTCGCCTGGAAAGTGGCCTGCACGGCGCTGATGGTGCCGTTGATGACCGCGGTGTCGAAGCCGAAGAGGAACCCTCCCAGCGCGGCCACCGTGGACATGAGGATGGTGCGCGACACGGAGACCTGGGGGCGAATTGTCGGTTGCCCTCCAGCTTGGGTTGCGATGGAGGTGGGCATGGCTGTCTCCTCTTCAGGGCAGCCCCTCCTCGGAGCGAACCCTCGTATGGAGAAACTAGCCACACAGGCCATCGAGCAGGAGGCAGCCAGTCCAGCAAGCCCCTCCATCGCTCCCGGCCCAGAGTTCCTACTCTCGCTGATGGGCGAGCCACCGTGGGGCGCGTGAACCCAGCGCCTCACCGGCTGTCCCCTGCTCAGCGTGGGCGGGGGACGGCCTCGTGGTACAGCTTCGCGCCCATGAGCAGCGCCATACCGCCGAAGAGCACGGGCACGGCGTTCACCTCGATGGCTCGGGTGAGGGTGGACGCGTCGGCGATGGCGCCAATGAGCGTGGGCGAGATGGCGTCTCCCAGCATGTGGATGCACAGCACGTTCAGCCCCATGGCGAAGGCGCGGAAGGAGGGCTGCACGCAGTTGACGATCGCCGCGTTGATGGGGCCGCTGTTGAGGAAGATGAGGAACTGCGCCACGCCAATGACGGCGAACGTGGCCACCTCGGACTCCAGGTGCAGCGCGAGGTACATGAACGGAGAAGCCAGCAGCAGGCCCACGCCGGACAGGAGCAGGCCACCGCCCTCGCGGCGCCGGTCCATCTTGTCCCCGAGCCACCCGCCCGCCACCGTGCCCAGCAGGCCCGCCACGGCCGTCACGCCGCCGAAGAGGAGGCCCGCCTGGCCCTCCGCCATCCCGCGAACCCTCACCATATATGTGGGCATCCACTGCCCCAGCCCGCCGATGGAGAACGTCATCAGCGTGTAGCCCGCCGTGGTGGCCCAGAAGGCCTTGTTGCCCGCCAGCCCCTTGAGCCCCACGCGGAAGGGCAGCTTCGTCTGCGCGTCCGGCCCGTCCATGGCGCCGCGCTGAGGCTCGGGCATGAAGCAGGCCAGCGTCCCCAGGAGGAGCCCCGGTACTCCGCCCGCGAAGAAGGCCGCGTGCCACGAGTACGTGCTGGTCAGAAAGCCACCCAGGCCGTAGCCCGCCGCGGCGCCCACGGGGATGGCGATGTAGAAGAACGCGAGCATCCGCGTGCGCAGCTCGCGCGGGTAGAGGTCCGAGATGATGGAGGGCGCCACCGCGCCATAGCCCGCCTCGCCGATGCCGATGACAGCTCGCGCGAGCAGCAGCGTCACGAAGGTGCCCGCCAGACCCGAGGCCCCCGTTGCGAGGCTCCAGAGGAGCACCCCGCCCGCCACGAGGTACTTCCGGGGGATCCTGTCCCCAAGGTAGCCGCCGAGCGGCGAGGCCAGCATGAACACCACGATGAAGACGGTGCTGAGCAGGCCCGCCTGCGTGTTGTTGATGCCCAGGTCGTTCTGGATGCTGGGCAGGGCGCTCGCGACGATGTACCGGTCGAGGTAGTTGACCAGGTTGATCTGCGTGAGGATGAAGAGGGCGTAGTGCGCGCGCGAGTAGTCCCGCGCGGGCGCGGGCGCGGCCACCGCTGGCAGTGAGCTCATGAGCGGGAGGCCCCGAAGCGGTGCGCCATCAGCCCCCAGCGCAGACCGCGATCACTCACGCGGCACTCGTCGAGCCCGAGGGCGCGCAGGGCCTCGTGCAGGATGAGCGCACCGGCGGGGATGACATCGGCGCGCTTGGGCTGGAGGCCGGGCAGGGTGCGGCGGTCGGCCAGCGGCAGCGAGCAGAGCTGATCCACCAGCTGTCCGAGCTGCAGGGCCGTGAGGGTTCCACCGTGCACGCGCGTGGAGTCGTAGGGATCGATCCGGTGCTGGAGCGCGTAGAGCGTCGTCACCGTCCCGGCCACGCCTACCAGCTCGGAGGCAGGCGGCGGAGGCGGCAGCGAGGAGAAGGTCTCCCGAAGGTGGGCGGTGACGCGCTCGCGCTCCGCGGGAGGGACGGGATCGGAGTGGATGAAACGCTCGGTGAGGCGCACCGAGCCCACGTCAAAGCTGTGGCGGAAGTCCACCCGGCCGGCGCTGTTGCCGTAGATGAACTCGGTGGAGCCGCCGCCAATGTCGATGACGAGCAGCGGCCCGGCCGCCTCGCTGCCGAAGTCCATGTAGGCCGAGGCGAAGGACAGCTGGGCCTCCAGCTCGCCGGAGATGATCTCCACGGTGACACCGGCCTGCTTCTGGGCGGCCTGGAGGAACTCCGCGCCGTTCTGGGCGTCCCGGGCCGCGCTGGTGGCGGACACGGCGATGCCCTCGGCGCCCAGCTCACGGGCCTCGTTGGCGAAGGCCGTCAGCACCTCGAGTGTGGCGCTCATGCCCTCGGGAGAGAGGCGGCGGCTCTTGTCCACGCCTCGGCCCAGCCGGGTGATCTCGGCCTTCTCGAGGATGGCTTGGAACTGACCTTCGGGAGTTCGGTCCGCGACGAGCAGGAGGACCGAGTTGGTGCCCACGTCGATGGTGGCAAAGCGAGGCATTCCAGCGAGCCTACTCAACGCAGGAGCGCTTCCAAAGCATCACCCAGCCGCTGGTACTCCGTGTGCGAGTTGTAGGCCTGAGCGGACAGCCGGAGGTGACGCTGGGGCGCCTTGGGCCAGGCGGTGATGGGCACTTCGATCTTGTAGTCGAAGAAGAGCCGGTCCTGGAGCGGGTCCAGGTAGTGCGGAGGCGAGGGCTCCAAGGGGTAGCCGTCCGGGAGGCCCACGGTGGCCATGGCGCCCACCATCTCGTCGGGGCAATGGGGGGCAACGCCGAGGCGCTCACAGAGGAGCTTGCGAGCGGCCAGGGCCTTGGCACGGTTGTCTGCCATCAGCGCGGGCCAGCCTCCGGGCAGCAGTCCGCCCATGACGCGCAGGGCCAGAGGGACACAGAGCACCGCGGAGGGGTCATGGGTGCCCGTCCAGTCGAAATCCAGCCGGAAGCGGGAGCGGTCCCGGCGCGGCGAGTTGTGGCCATGGCTGACGGACAGAGGCTTGAGCCCGGCCTGCAAGTCTCTGCGCACGTAGAGGAAGGCCGCGCTCTTGGGAGCGCAGAGCCACTTGTGACAGTTGCCGGTGTAGTAGCCGACGCCGAGCGTGCGAAGGGACAAGGGCACCTGGCCGGGGCCGTGTGCGCCATCCACGAGCGTCTCCACGCCCTGCTCCCGCATGCGATGGAGGATCTCGTGGAGGGGGAGAACGAGCGCCGTCTGGCTGCTGATGTGGTCGATGAGCAGCAGCTTGGTGCGGGGAGTCACCTGCTCCATGACGGCGTTCACCACGGCCTGAGGCGTGGGAGAGGGCCAGGGCAGCCGGGCCACCACCACTTTCACGCCCATGCGGCCGGCGGCCCAGTCCAGCGCGTTGCGCGAGGCGTTGTACTCGTGGTTGGTGGTGATCAGCTCGTCGCCGGGAGAGAGCTGCAGCGAGCGCAGCACCGTGTTGACGCCCGCGGTGGCGTTGGACACGAAGGCCAGGTCGTCCGGATCCGCGTCGAGGAAGGCACCCAGTGCGCCGCGAGCTTCATCGAGTAGCGGCTCGAGCTCCCGCGCGAAGAAGCGGACGGGCTCGGCCTCCAGTCGCGCGCGCAGCTCGGTCTGGGCCTGAAGCACCTCGGTGGGGCAGGCGCCGAACGAGCCGTGGTTGAGGAAGGTGATCTCCGGATCCAGCGACCAGCGCGAGCGCAGCGGCGAACCGCTCATTGCGCCGGGGCCCAGTCGGGCGTGAGGCCCCCGGCCTTGTCCATGGGCAGGGCGAGCTGGTTGTTGCCATCCGCCGTCATCACGTAGAGCCGGGGTGTGCCGTCTCGGGTGGAGGTGAAGAGGATGAGGCGGCCATTGGGCGAGAAGGTGGGCTCCTCGTTGTTGCCCTGGTCCTGGGTGAGGCGGGTGATCTTCCCGGTGTCCACGTTCACCGTGAACAGGTCGAACGCGTTGCGCTCATCGCGGGCGGTGAAGGCAATGAGGTCCCCGCGAGGCGACCAGTCCGGCGTCTGGTTGTAGTTGCCCTGGAAGGTGAGTCGGCGCGGGCTCGAGCCGTCCGCGCTCATCACGTAGAGCTGCGGCGAGCCGCCCCGGTTGGACACGAAGGCGATGCGCTTGCCGTCCGGTGACCAGGCGGGGCTGGAGTTGATGCCGTAGGGCGTGTCGGTGATCTTCTTGGGCGAGCTGCCATCCGCGTTGGCCACATAGAGCTGGGTGCTCTCGCCCTCGGCGAGCGCGTAGGCGATGCGCTTGCCATCCGGAGAGAAGGCGATGCCGGTGGCCATCTGCCCGCTTTGCTCCACCTGCTTGGGCTCCTCGCCGGGCTTCTGGATGTAGAGGTCCGGCTTGCCCTTCCGGTAGGAGGTGAAGCCCACGGCGCCACCGGGACCCAGGGCGGGCAGCAGGTTGATGCCGCCATTGGTGAGGGCGCGGGCATTGTTGCCGTCCCAGTCGGACACGACCACGTCCCGGTTGGAGCCCGCCTTGCGCACGAAGACGATGCGCGAGAGGAACGGGCTGGCCTCGCGGGTGAGGTGGCGGTAGAGCGCGTCCGCGAGCAGGTGCGCCAACTGGCGAGGCTCGGTGCTGGGCACGTCGTGGCTGGCCTTGAAGTCCTCGCGGCCGGTGCCGACGTTGAACAGGCGCAGCTCGCCGCGCAGGGTGTTGCCCTCGGCGCCCAGCTGCACCTTTACGAGCGACTCGGCGCCCACGTCCGACCAGCGCGCGAAGTTGATGCTGCCTGCCGTCATCCCCTCCTTGGGGTCGGCGGTGAAGCTGGCGCGGTCCAGCACCTGGAAGATGCCGGAGGCGCGCAGGTCGAACAGGAAGGCCTCGTCGAAGTCATTGGCGAGCCGTTTGCCGCCCTCGTCCACGCTCAGGGGCGCGGGGACGGCGAGGGGCATGGGGCGGAAGTTGGCCCCGGAGATCTGGATGACCGGAGCCTGGGCGAGAGCCGCGATCGGAAGGAGCAGAAGCGAGAGGAGGAGGGCTTTCACGGGCGGAACTCCAGGACGACCCCCTGCTTCTGGAGCGAGTCACGCAGATGATCAGGGGGAGGGGAGAAGGGAGCGGCTTTCTTCACCGCGGACAGCACGGCGGTATCGAACAGATCGTTCCCGCTGCCGGTGGCCAGGCGCGTCTCGAGCACCTCGCCAGCCCGGCCCAGGCGCACCTGCACCTGCGCCTTGAGGTACATCCGCTCGGCATCGGGGATGGTGTCGGCGACGTCGTAGTTGCGGCGGACCTGGGTGGACAGCAGCGCGAAGTAGCGCTCGCCCTCGGCGGTGGCGGAGTCGCCGTCCGGATCGCCGTCCTCGGCGCCCTCGAGCTCTTCGGGCGGGGCCTGCTTCGCCGTCTTGTCGAAGGCACCGAACAGCCGCTTGCGCCGGTCCTCGCCCGAGGTGTCACCCTTCTGCGGAGCAGGGGCAGGCTGTGGCTTGGCCACGGGCACGGGGACCACGGACTTGTCTGGGGGCTTGGCGGCTTCGGAGGGCGGAGCGGGAGGCGCCTTCACCTCCTTGGGCGGAGGCGGAGGCTGCTCCTTGCGCGGCAGCAGCTTCTCGTCGCGCGGCTTTCCCTGGCGCACGAGCGAGGCCTTGATGACGGGGATTTTCGGGTCCACCTTCGGCCCCGCTGTCAGGGCCGAGTACACCAGCCCGATGACGAGCAGCAGCCCATGCCCGGCGACGGACACGCCGACGAACAGGCTCAGCCGCGAGGGCCGGGCCACGAGCATGCTCTGGGCGACAGCGGGGTGGAGCGACATGGGCTAGCGCTTTGCCTCTTTCTTGGGGCTTCCCTTGGAGGTGTTGCTGCCTCCCTTGGACGCCGCCGCACCCGCCGCTGGGTCCGTGATCATCCCCACGTTGGTGATGCCCGCGCGCTGGGCCGCCGCCATGACCTCGACCACAATGCCGTAGGGCACGTCCCGGTCCGCATGGAGGTACAACTCCTTGTCGGCCTGGGCCTTGGCGTTGGCGGCCAGCTTCGTCTCCAGCTCGTTCAGCGCCACCTCGGCGTCCCCGATGAAGACGCGGTGCGCGGTATCGATGGAGAGCACCAGCTTCTTGTCTGCGGCCTCCACGGGCGTGGCCTTGGCCTCCGGGAGGTTCACCTTGACGCCCTGCTGAATGAGGGGCGCCGTCACCATGAAGATGATGAGCAGCACCAGCATCACGTCCACCATGGGCGTGACGTTGATCTCGCTCATGGTGACGCGGCCCTGGCCGCGGTTGCCTCCGCTCATACCCATGGCGCGCGCTCCTACTTGAAGAAGTGCCGCTTGACGATGTTGAGGAAGTCCGCGGAGAAGTTGGCCATCTCCGTGTCGAAGATCTTGATGCGGCTGACGAACGAGTTGTACGCCACCACCGCCGGAATCGCGGCGAACAGGCCCGCCGCCGTGGCGAACAGCGCGTTGCCCACCGGTGCGGCCACCGTGGACAGCGTGGCGTTGCCCTTGTCGGCGATCTCGTTGAACGCGTTCAGGATGCCAATCACCGTGCCGAACAGCCCCACGAACGGCGCCGCCGCGCCCACCGTCCCCAGGAACGGCACCCGCGACTCCAGCTCCATGATCTGCGCCGTGGCCGCGCGGTTCAGCGCCCGCTCCACGTTCTCGATGCCGCCCAGACGCTCACTCATGGCTCCGTCCGCGCCTTCCTTGACCTGGGCCAGCTTGGACAGCTCCTCGTACCCAGCGCAGAACACCTTCGACAGAGGCGAGCCCTCCAGCTTCTGCGCCGTCTGGTAGATGCCCTCCAGCCGCGTTCCCTTCCAGAACGTGTCCAGAAAGGTGAGCGACTGTGCGCGAGCCCGGGACAGCTGGTTGTGCTTCATGACGATGAGGGCCCAGGAGGCCACGGAGACGCCCATGAGCAGCCCGAGCACGGACAGCTCGATGAGCGAGGCGCCGCGGATGATCTCCAGGTAGTTCATGGCGCCGAGCGCCAGGGGCAGGTGCGACATCAGGTGCGACATCATGGACACAGGCCGTAGCACTCCGATCCAGGGTGGTCAAACAAAGCAGAGGAGGCAGGGAGGCGAGCAGGCAGAGGGGTTGGAGTTCATGAATAATTCCCGAAGGTCCCCGTCCTAAAGGGCACAACGGCTTGGTTACCCGGCCTGTCCCCACAACGAACTGGATGCTTCCATGAACTCGCGGCTGCTCTTCGCATTCCTCTGTCTTGCCTCAGTCTCCACGGGATGCATCGTTGTCGATGACGACCACCGGCCTGCTCCGTCGGTCCCCGGCGACGTGACGTTCCTGTGGACGTTCAACGGGCTGCGCTGCGACCAGGCGCGCGATGTGTACGGGGTCAACGTCATCATCCCCGGCGAGTCGCTGCTGAACGACGGCAAGTACGCGTGCAACACCGCGGGCTCGGACGGCATCACCCTGCATGACTTCGCGCCCGGCTCGTACAACTTCACCCTGCAGGCAGTGAACTTCCAGAACCAGATCATCTTCGAGGCCAGCGGCACCTTCGTCATCAACGGCAACAAGACGGCGATGGTGGACCTGGCGCCCGTGGGCAACCCGACGTCCTACGCCCTGCTGAACTGGAGGTTCCCGGGGAACATGGGCTGCGGGCAGGCGGGTGTGGCCACGGTGGACATCACCCTGGATGACATGGCGCCGCGCAACTTCGACTGTACGGTGGGTCAGTCGGCTCAGGGCCTGCAGACGCCGAACCTGGATCCGGGCTCGCACTTCATCGAGTTCATCGCTCGCGCTCCCTCGGGTCAGCCGCTCTACTACTTCAACGGTGAGCTCGTGACGCAGGCGTACAACCCGGTGGCCGTGCTGTATGACCTGTACGCGGTGGGCGGGGCCTCCATCTCCTGGAAGTTCTCGGATGGCTCGGTGACGTTCGACTGCAACTCGCTGTCTCCGTCCCTGCAGATCGGCCTCAACTTCCAGGACACCACGACGGGCCAGTGGGTGTACGGGGCGCTGGGTGACTGGCACAACTGCATCGACAAGCCCATCGTCTACAGCTACCTGAAGCCCGGCACGTACAAGGTCTCCCTGTACGCCAAGACGAACAGCGGCACCGAGTACCGCTCCAACCCGAACATCGCCCCCATCCTGGTGCAGGCCCACAACTTCCCGGGCCCGAACAGCGCCCTCGAAGTGACGATGTACCGGCAGTAACCCAGGACGGCAGGTTGTAGGGGAAGCGAGAGGGCCGGGGATTCCATCCCGGCCCTCTTTGCGCTGCGGGGGCCTGTGTCCTCCCGCCCACTGCGTGGGCGTTGGCATCAAACGTGATAGGGAGCAGGGGCATGCGGCAAACCAGCCACGGTCCCATTGGGGTGTTCGACTCGGGTGTCGGAGGGCTCACCGTCCTCAAGTCGCTCATGGAGAGACTCCCTCACGAGAGCACCCTCTATCTGGGCGACACGGCGCGCGTTCCCTACGGCACCAAGTCCGGCGAGGTGGTGACGCGCTACTCGCTCAAGAACGCGCAGTTCCTCCTCGAGCGCGGCATCAAGCTGCTGGTGGTGGCCTGCAACACGGCCTCCGCCGTGGCGCTGCCGGCGCTGTCGGCGGCCCTGCCAGTGCCGGTGATCGGGGTGATCGCCCCCGGCGCCCGTGCGGCCCTGAAGCGCACGCGGGGCGGCGGGGTGGGCGTCATCGGGACGCCGGGCACCGTCCGCTCCGGGGCATACCAGCGCGAGCTCCAGGCGGCGGACCCGCATGTGAAGGTGAAAGCGAGGGCCTGTCCGCTCTTCGTCCCGTTGGCGGAGGAGGGGTGGATGACGGGCGAGGTGCCGCACCTCGTGGCGCGCGAGTACCTGGCGGACTTCGCCCGCGAGGGCGTGGACACGCTGGTGCTGGGCTGCACCCACTACCCGCTGCTCAAGGGCGCCATCGCCGAGGTGGTGGGGCCCCACGTGGCACTGGTGGACTCGGCGGAGGCCACGGCGGAGGCCACGGCCGAGCTGCTGGCCCTGCGAGAGATGCTCGCGCCCGAGGGGGCCCCGACGACTCACGGTTACTACGTCACGGACGTGCCGGAGCGCTTCGTGGAGGTGGGGGCGCGCTTCCTGGGGCGCCCCATCCCCTCGGCAGAGCAGGTCGACCTGAGCTTCTAACCGCGGCTACCGGGACTCAGGCGGAGGGGCGTGCGGAGGAGATGGACTCGGGCTCCTCGGTGCGCTCCAGCAGGGCCTTGGCGGCCTGCACCACCGGGGCCTCTCCGCCCACCTCGGACGCGAGCAGGGCCGTAGCCGCCTCGGTGCCGATGTCATCCTGGCGCGGCAACAGGCCTGTGGCCCAGGTGACGATCCGCTCCATCGTGGGGAAGAAGGCGATCATCGCCAGCGGCTTGTTCAGCCAGCCCACGGTGATGCAGTAGTACTTGTTGTAGGGCGCCGTGTGGTGGATCTGGTGGTGCGCCGGCGGAAGGATGAGGTGCACCCGCTGGAAGAAGGAGATGAGCGCGGGCGGGTTGTCCAGGTGCGACCACTTGTGGAACTGGTTGGTCGCCATCACCCAGAAGATCATCGACCCGAGCGAACCGGCCAGGAACACCCACGCGGTGCTGGTGTGCGGCATGGCCACGCACATGATGGCCACGGGGATGGAGATCAGGCAGTTGTTGCCGTTGGTCTCGATGAAGTCGTGGCGGGTGATGGCCTTCTCGTCCACGTGGTGCTCGCGGAAGGGCCGCACGAAGGCCTTGCCGATGGCCGGCATGTTGGCCGAGCCCCACGTGTCCGCCATCCAGTGCACGAAGCCGGACACGAAGTCCGCCATCAGGTAGCCCAGGAGCACCACGCTCAGCACCAGCCAGGGCCCCACATGGGGGTTACCCCACAGCTGGTACACCAGCGTCCCCTCCAGCGCGAGGAAGGTGACGATGCTGGCGATGTCCATCAAGCGGATGGCGCGCGTGTAGCCCTGGGCCAGGACCTTGGCGTCCTGCTGACGGACCTTGTTGGTGACGTTGTTCTTCATCTCACACCTGGTTAGGGATCGCCGGGGAGGCAGACGTTCACGGAAGAACGTACGTAGCCTAGCTGGATTTCGGTTTTCAACGAACCCCGCCTATACCCGAACGGAGAGCGGCCAGGCTCCGTTCCAGGCGGGGACGCAGGAATTCGGCCAGATAGGCGACGGCGGCCGAGAACAGCGGTAGGCTTGCCTTGTGCCGGTCCTGACCCACTGCTAGCGTCCGGCGCCTCTGGCATGGCGAAAACCTTCGAGAAAGCCGTTACCGGCTTCAACCACAACATCAAGCACAAGGGGAAGGTCTACCACGTCCAGACCGAGGACTCGGGTGTCAACAACCCCCACATCATCACCCACCTGTTCGTGGGGGGGAACATCCTCGCCTCGAAGAAGACGTCGTACGCCGACATCCTCAACGCCGAGAACCTGGCCGAGGTTGTCCGTGAGCTGATGGAGGAGCAGCACAAGGAGATGCTGCGCAACCTCATCAACGGCGTGTACGACAACTACGAGTCTGTCGCCACGCGGCACTATCAGCCCGGCCAGCTCGCCCCGGAAGCGGATGCGCCCCAGGCGAAGGTGCAGGCTCCCGTAGCTCCAGTCAGCAAGCCCGTGCCGCCTGCCGCCGTGCAGCTGCCTCCCGAGGTGGCCGCCGCTCGCGCCATGAAGGTCCAGCCCAAGATCAATGAGGTGGGCGTGGAGACCCTCTTTGGCGAGGACCTGATCTCCGAGAAGAGCCTCGACGAAGTCATCCTCAGCTACCTCGCGGGCGAGGGCGAGCAGTCCTAGGCGCCGCCTCCGGGTGTGCGCCTGGGTGCGCCTCGGCAGCCCAGGAAGCAGGCAAGCGAGGGTCACGGAGTGGAGCGAGGGCCCACTTGGGTCCACAATCGCCCTGCCGATGATCCAGATGTTCCATGTCTACAAGGCCTACCCCGGCGATCCGCCGGTGCTCTCGGACATCAACCTGCATGTCGAGAAGGGGGAGTTCGTCTTCCTCACCGGGCCTTCGGGCGCGGGGAAGACGACGCTCTTGAAGCTGCTGTTCTGCGGGGAGAAGGCCACCAAAGGGCAGATCCTCGTGGGCGGCCGCAACATCGCGCGCATCCGCGAGTCCGCCGTCCCTTACCTGCGGCGCAACATCGGCGTGGTGTTCCAGGACTTCAAGCTGCTGCCCCAGCGCACGGTGGAGGACAACGTGGCCTTCACGCTGGACGTGCTCGGGGTGCCCCGGGCCGAGGCCCGCGAGAAGGTCCACCGCATGCTCAAGCTGGTGGGGCTGGAGCACAAGGCGGGCTCATACCCGCTGCGCCTCTCGGGTGGAGAGCAGCAGCGCGTGGTGATTGCCCGGGCGCTGGTGAATGATCCCACCATCCTCCTGGCGGACGAGCCCACGGGTAACCTGGACCCGGCGCTCACCGTGGAGATCATGGACCTGCTCAACCAGGTCAACATCCGTGGCACCACGGTGATGGTGGCCACCCACGACAGCACGCTGCTGGCGCGCTATCAGAAACGCACGGTGCGGCTGGAGCGCGGCTTCATCGTCTCCGATGAGGATGGCGTGAAGGCCGCGCGGCGGATGATGGCGGTATGAGCGCGCTGGCCAAGGTCTCCTACTTCTGGCGCTCGGCGGCCGGGGGCCTGCGGCACTCGCCGTTCGTGCACTTCATCGCGATTACCACCATCGCCATCGCGCTGTTTGCCGCGGGGCTGGCGCGCACCACGGGCCGGGCGCTGGATGGGCTGCTGGCCTCGCTCGGCGGCGAGGTGGAGGTGACGGTGTACCTGGCGCCGGAGCTGGCTCTGGAGCAGGTGGATTCCCTGCGCACCAAGCTGGAGGCGGCCAGTGGCGGCAAGGCCGTGCTCGTGAAGCCGGACGAGGCCTTGAAGCGGCTGGCTCGCGAGCTGGGAGACCTCGGCGACGCGCTGGCGCAGCTGCCCGAGAATCCGCTGCCGCCCTCGCTGGAGCTGAGCGTGGCCCCCGAGCGGCGGACCCCGGAGCTGCTGGAGGCGCTCGCCACGCAGATCCGCGTGCTACCCGGCGTCACAGGCGTGGACTACGGCCGCGAGGCGGTGGAGCGGCTCACGGCGATTGCCCGGGCCCTGCGCTTTGGCGGGCTCGTGGCCTTCGCGGTGGTGCTCTTCGCCACCATCATCATCGTCTCCGCGACGCTCCAGCTCGCCATCTACGCGCGGCGCGAGGAGATCGAGATCCAGAAGCTCGTGGGCGCCACGGATCGCTTCGTCAAGGCGCCCTTCCTCATCGAGGGGTTTCTCCAGGGGCTATTGGGGGCGGCGGTGGCGCTGATGGGACTGTGGGCCTTCGACCGGGCGGTGGGGCCTACGCTGACGTCGCTGTTCTCCTTCCTCCTGGGGCCCACGTCCTCCGAGGCGCTGGTGCGTCCAGTTCTTGCGATGGAGCTGGGGGTGGCGGGTGGCCTGCTGGGGCTCGTGGGCAGCTTCATCGCCGTGGGGCGGTTCTCGCGGGTATGAGCCGGACGGTTCTCCTCATGCTGCTGCTGGGAGCCACCGCCGCGCTCGCACAAGACGAGGCGGCCGAGCGGGCCAACGTGCGCGAGCAGCTCGCCACCCAGCGCGCCGCCATCGCCCTCATCGAGTCCAAGAAGGTCTCGGTGCTGGAGGCCGTGGAGCTCCTGGAGCAGATGGCAGGCCTGGCTCGCAAGCGCGTGCAAGTCGTGGAGAAGGATCTGGCCGCCTTCCGCAAGCGCGTGGCCGTCGCCGAGCGCGAGGAGGCCATTGCACGCCGGGTGCTCCAGCAGCAGCTGCAGCGGCTCACGCCCCGGTTGCGGGCCCTGTACCGGTTGACGCGCCGCCAGCCCATCGAGGCGCTGCTCACCTCGGAGGACTTCTCCTCGCTCGTGTGGCGCGCGCGGACGCTCGAGGCCACCATGAAGAGCGACCTGGAGCTGCTGCGCGCCGTACAGCACGTGGCGCGGCTGGAACATCAGACCGTGTTGGAGCTGCGGCGCCTGCAGTCCTCGCTCACCGCGCGCCAGGCGTTCCTCAAGGAGCAGGTGGCCTTCGCCCAGCAGCAGCAGGCGGCGCTGAAGGACGTCGTGGCCACGCTCACCGGCGAGGTGGATCTGGTGAAGCGCGTGGTGCGCGAGCTGGAGCAGGCGGACGGCGAGCTCACGCGCATGCTCGAGGACATGAAGGAGGGCACCACGGCCACCGGCTTCCGCGCGCTCAAGGGCAAATTGCCCATGCCCACCGTGGGCATCATCGAGGTGGGCTTCGGCAAGGTGATCAACCCCCGCTTCAACACCGTCACCGTGCAGAAGGGCGTGGACCTGCGCGCTCCCGAGGGCGCTCCCGTGTACTCCGTGGCCCCGGGCACCGTCGTCTTCGCCGGGACCCTCCGGGGCTACGGCAACCTGCTCATCCTGGACCATGGCAACGGCTACCACTCGCTCATGGCCCACCTGGCGACGGTGGGGCCCGCGGTGGGCGCCGAGGTCCAGGCGGGCGACGATGTCGGCACCGTGGGAGACACCGGCTCGCTCAAGGGGGCCTACCTCTATTTCGAGATTCGCAAGGGCGGGGTGGCCGTGGATCCAGCACCCTGGTTCGCTCGCAGCCCTTGACGCGCTGCATAAAGGCCTGGCAGCCATTAGTGTAGGGACTGGACCCTTCTCAGGAGCGAGCAAGCCCGGTGGATCTGTTAGGCGGTGTGCAGAAGGTGATGCGCCACATGCTCGTGGCGCGCGGTGTGGAGTCCAAGGTCGTCTCCGTGGCCGGCCAGTCCGTCCACATGTACGAGCTCAAGGGGCAGGGCAAGGGGCCACCGGTGGTGCTCGTGCACGGCCTGGGAGGTTCCGCCAACGGCTTCGCCAAGCTGTTCTTCGGGTTGGCCAAGCGCTTCTCGCGAGTACTGGCGGTGGATCTGCCCGGGCATGGCTTCTCCGCCGAGTATTGCGGTGGGCCCGTCTGCGTGCGCGGCCAGTTCGATGTGCTCCGCCTCTGGTGTGAGCAGGTGGTGCGCGAGCCGGCTTTCGTGGTGGGCAACTCGCTGGGCGGCGCCATGTCCGTGAAGCTCGCGGGGGATCATCCCGAGCTCGTCAAGGCGCTGGGATTGGTGGCTCCGGCGGGCGCTGCGCTGGCGCCCGAGGCTCTGGATGCGCTCCTGTCCTCCTTCGACATCAAGACGGCTGCCGAGGCGCGCCTGCTCATGGGCCGCCTGTTCCACAAGCCGCCGCTGCCGGTGATGTTGTTTGCCGGGGAGCTTCGGAAGTTCTACGGCACCGCCACGGTACAGGCGCTGGCGGCCGAGGCCCGCGCCACCCGCGAGAGCCTCGCGCCCGAGGTGCTCAAGAGCCTGAAGATGCCCGTGCTGCTCGTCTGGGGAGGGAGCGAGCGCCTGCTCCCTGCCGAGACGCTGGACTACTACCGCTCCCACCTGCCGTCCCATGCCCAGGTGCGTGTGGTGGAGGGCTTCGGTCACATCCCCCAGGTGGAGCGGCCCGAAGAGCTCGCCTCGCAGTTGGTGCGCTTCGCGGACGAGGCAGGGCTGTAGGGGCGGTGTAGACTGGGGTCGTCAATGGGGAAAGGACGCACCTCGTGAACCGCCTGCTCCACTCGTGGCGTGTGGCGCTCGCAGCGGGCCTGCTGCTCGCCGTGCCCACCGCGCGCGCGGATCGCGAAGACACCACCTACAAGAACCTCGAGGTGTTCGCGCGGGTGCTCTCCTACGTGGAGAACAACTACGTGGAGCCGGTGGATCAGCGCAGGCTCATGCACGGCGCCATCAAGGGCATGCTCGAGACGCTGGATCCCCACACCCTCTTCATGCCCCCCGAGGTCTTCAAGGAGATGAAGATCGACACCTCCGGCGAGTTCGGAGGCCTGGGCGTGGAGATTGCCCGGAAGGTGGATCGGCTCGTGGTGGTGGCCGCCATCGACGACACGCCCGCCGCGCGCGCCGGCCTGCGCCCGGGGGATGAGATTCTTCGCATCGACGACGAGTCCACGCAGGGCAGGGACCTCCCCTGGGCGCTCCAGAAGATGCGCGGCCCCGCGGGCAAGCGGGTGCTGCTCACCATCATGCGCGACGGCTTCAGCGCGCCGCGCGAGATCGCCATCATTCGCGACCACATCCGCATTGTCTCCGTGGAGGGCTCGCTCTACGGCGGCATCGGCTATGTGAAGGTGAAGAACTTCCAGGACCGCACGGACCTGTACCTGCGCAAGGAGCTGGACCGGCTTCGCGGGCTCAACGGCGGCAAAGAGCTGCGCGGGCTGGTGCTGGACCTGCGCAATAACCCCGGCGGGCTGCTGGATCAGGCGGTGGCGATCAGCGATCGCTTCCTGCCGGGCAACCTGACCATTGTCTCCACCAAGGGCCGCAACGGCGCCAACGCTACCGATGAGCGCAGCAAGGACCGCGACACGGAGGCCAATTATCCTCTGGTGGTCCTCGTGAACGCGGGCAGCGCCTCGGCCTCGGAGATCGTCGCGGGGGCGCTGCAGGACCACGGACGCGCCGTCATCATGGGCACGCAGACCTTCGGCAAGGGCAGCGTGCAGACCGTCATCGAGCTGGAGGACGGCTCCGGGCTGAAGCTCACCATCGCTCGCTACTACACGCCCAGCGGCCGCAGCATCCAGGAGCGCGGCATCACCCCGGACTTCTCCGTCCACGAGGAGCCGGGCGGCAAGCCGGGCCGCGAGACGCGCGAGAAGGATCTGGAGCGCCACTTCAAGGCGGAGCCCGTCGTTTCTGCTCCCGAGCAGTCCCCGAGCCCCCGCACGCTGCCGGCCAACCTCAAGCCCTGGGACGTCGCCGCGAAGCTGAAGGATCCGCCCCTCAAGGTGGCGCTGGAGTACCTCCACTCCATGGCTGGAGGAGAGGCGGGCTCCGCGCCCCGAGCGGGCACTACTGAGCGGTAGCCGCGTTCCTCGCTGGCTTTTCACCGCGCAGACCATTTAATGCGCGGCGACATGGTCGAGAGAGTGATGCGACGATCCTGGATTCGTGTGCTTCAGTCGGCTCTGAGCGGCCTGATGGTGGGTCTGCTTGCCTCGGGGCCCGCGCTGGCACAGCAGCCCGTGGTGCGCCTGTTGCCCCGCGTTCTCCCGTCCGCCGCGGCGCCGACGCTCACCGTGCTCGTGGTGCCGCTGGATGCCGCAGCCCAGGCCCAGCTGCCCCAGCTGACGTACCAGGCTGAGCAGGCCGTGGCGGGCACCGAGCGCTTCCAACTGGTGCGCTTGGCGGATGCGCTAGATGCCCAGGGGGCTCGGGAGCGCGATGCCAAGGCCGCGGCGGCCGCTGCCGCGCTCCAGGAGGGCCAGAAGGCCTACGACGAGCTGGACACCCAGCAGGCGCTCAAGCAGTTCGACCAGGCCGCGCAGCTGTACGAGGGGAGCGACCTGTCCCGCCACTTCATGGACATGAGCCGGGCGCGGGTGATGAAGATCGCCGCGTACGTCGCCAACGGCGACAACAAGGCGTTCCAGCGTGAGCTGAAGGAGGTGCTCGCCCGGAACCCGCGCGCCGAGTTCTCCTCCAACTTCTTCCCGCCGGACGAGCTGGCCGTCGTC
The DNA here is from genome assembly GCF_000737315.1 of Hyalangium minutum. Lineage (GTDB taxonomy): Bacteria > Myxococcota > Myxococcia > Myxococcales > Myxococcaceae > Hyalangium > Hyalangium minutum. The sequence continues at coordinate 201,419 of NZ_JMCB01000017.1, read as the reverse complement.
GAGAAGGTTCGCCGGGGCATCCTCGCCGAGGCCACCCGGACGCTGGAGGTGAAGACGGGCGACGTACCCGCCCAGATCTTCATGGATGGCCAATTCCAGGGCATCTCCCCCATGACGCTCTCGGGCCTGACGTCCTCCGAGCACTTCGTCACCGCCATCGCGCCCGGGTACGCCTCGGCCCAGGGGCGGTTCCGGGGCGAGGCGGCGCTCAAGCTCGAGCCGCTCCCCACCGCGTCCAAGCTGAAGGCGTGGGTGGACCGCATCGCCGCTGCTCCCGAGGGAGCGGACCGGGACGCGGCGCTTCGCGAGCTGGGCACCTTCGCGGGGACCCAGCAGGTGATGGCGCTGCTGGTGCGTGGCACCCCCAGCATCTCGGGCCAGGATGCCATTGCGCTCCGCGTGGAGGTGTCCGATGGCCACAACGCGGGCTACGCGGTGGGGCCGCTGCCGCTCTCGGGTGACGCGGGGAACACGGCACTCCAGGCGCTCCTGGCCAGCGTGCTCCAGACGGACGCGCTGCGAGGGAAGGGCGGCAAGCCCACGACGCACTACCCCACGCAGGGGCCAAGCGCGGGACGCAAGACGGCGGGGTACGTGCTGCTGGCCACGGGCGCGGCGCTCGTGGCGGGAGGCATCTACTTCGGCCTCGAGGCTTCCTCCAAGGCGGATGACTTCAAGAAGCTGCCTCAGAGAGATCCCCGGGCGGAGAAGCTCCGCTCGGATGGCAAGACGTACGCGCTCGTCGCGGACGTGGGGGTGATCGCGGGCCTCGCCTCCGCGGGAGCGGGAACGTGGCTGGCCTTCCTGGGAGGCGGAGACGGAGCGGACTCCGGTGGGAAGAAGGGACGCGTGACGCCTGCGCCTGCTCCTCGTCCGGAGACAGCTCCGGCGGCCCGGCCCGAGGACAAGCCCGCCACACCTGCGGCCACGGGCAAGACCCAGGACAAGCCCGCCACCGCACCGGCGGCCGGCAAGCCCGAGGACAAGCCCGCAGCGGCCCCTCCTGCCGGGGACAAGGCCACGCCGGCGACCGCGGCTCCTCAGGGCAAGTCCACCCCGGCCTCTCGCGCGGAGGAGGAGAAGCGCAAGCGTGAGGAGGAGAAGAAGCGCGCGGAAGAGGAGCGGCTCAAGCGCGAGGAGGAAGAGCGGCTCAAGCGCGAGGAAGAGGCGAAGCGCAAGCAGGCTGAGGAGGACAAGCGCAAGGGCGAGGAGCGGCTCAAGCGCGAGGAGGAGGAGAAGCGCAAGCAGGAAGAGGAGCGGAAGAAGCGCGAAGAAGAAGAGAAGAAAAAGCGGGAGGAGGAGGCCAAGCGCAAGCGCGAGGAGGAGGAGCGGCGCAAGCGTGAGGAAGAAGAGAAGAAGAAGAAGAAGCCCGCACTCGATGAGGACGATCTCCGGAACTACTAGTCATGCGCTCTCACTCTCTGCTCTGGTTGCTGTTGGTTCTGGCGCTGCCCGCGTGCAGCGTGCTGCTCGACTTCGATCCCGAGGGCCAGCCCTGTGATGCTCGGAGCCAGTGCCTCCAGGACTACGTGTGCGTGGACGGAGGCTGTGTCTCCTCGCCCGGTGCCAGACCCGATGGAGGCACGGGCGATGGAGGCACGGGCGGCTCCAGCCTCTGCGAGGACCCCTCGGGTTGCCCCGAGCAGCCAGCCGAGCTTCGCTGAGCCGCGTCTGCCTGGCTGCCCTCCCTTTGCGTGGCTCCGCTGCCGCGCCGTGTCTGGAAGGCCACACGCTACAGATCTGTAACCCCGCGAAATCAAAGGGTTAGCACCACTCGTGTTGGCAGTTTTCGTGACGTGCCGCACGAGTGGTGTTGGCATCCCGCGTGCTGAGGACTGGACCCAGGAGGAAGTCATCAACATGGGCAAGCGCGTTGGAGTGCTGATGGGCGGGTGGGGCGAGGAGCGGGAGATTTCACTGAAGACCGGCGAGGCGGTGGTGGCCGCGCTCGAGGAGCAGGGCCACACGGTGACTCGCGTCTTCGCGGGGCCGGGGCTGGATCGGGTGCTGCGGTCCGCCGAGATGGACATGGCCTTCCTGGCGCTCCACGGGCGCATGGGCGAGGACGGCAAGGTGCAGGGCCTGCTGGAGCTGCTCGAGCTGCCCTACACGGGCTCGGGCGTGATGGCCTCCGCGCTGGCCATGAACAAGCCCTTCGCCAAGAAGCTGTTCCGGCTGCACAACCTGCCCACGGCGCCGGGCTACCGCATCGGCCGCGCCGAGCTGCCCACACTCCAGGAGCGCCACGGCGACCTGGGCTTCCCCTGCGTGGTGAAGCCGGCCTGCGGCGGCTCGTCGGTGGGGCTGGCCCTGGTGAACGACGCCGAGACGCTGACCTCCGCGGTGGCCGAGGCGTGCCGCTACGGCGGCGAGGCGCTCGTGGAGCGCTACGTGCGCGGCCGCGAGGTGACGGTGGGCATCCTCGGCGGTGAGGTGCTCGGCAGCTGCGAGATCTCCTATCCCCGCGAGGGCTTCGACTACGAGGCCAAGTACAAGGGCGGGGCGCGCTACCACCTGCCGCCGCGGCTGTCGCCCACGCGGCTGGCCAACGTGGAGCACCTGGCGCTCGCCGCCTGGGAGGCGCTGGGCTGCCGCGGCTACGGCCGGGTGGACCTCATCTGCTCGGACGAGGACAACGACATCGTCCTCGAGGTGAACACGCTGCCGGGGCTGACGCCGATGAGCCTGCTGCCGAAGATCGCCGCGCAGAAGGGCATCACCTTCTCGCAGCTGTGCGAGCGCATCCTGGCCCTGGCCACCCGCGACGAGGCGGGCGTGACGGAGGCCCCAGACATGGCCACCGTGCAGCCCGCGCCGCGCCGGGCCGTGGGCGGCTGAGCCGAGCCTGGGAGAAGAGCCAACATGTCCGCTGCGCCCGAAGCACTCGAGAGACCTGTCCTCATCGGCCGTTCGAGCTCTCACTTCACACGCATCGCGCGGATCTTCGCCGCGGAGCTGGGCGTGGACCATTCCTTCCAGGTGGTGCGAGACCTGATGTCCTCCAACCCGGAGGACTACGGCGGCAACCCCGCGCTCCGGATCCCAGTCCTGAAGACGCCCCAAGGGAGCTGGTTCGGAGCCCTCAATATCTGCCGCGAACTCTGGCGGCGGTCGAGCTCCAGACCTCGCGTGAGCTGGCCCGAGGACCTTGACGTGCCGGTCCTCGCCAACGCGCAGGAGCTCGTGCTTCAGAGCATGGCCACGGAGGTGACGCTGGTCATGTCCAAGGTGGGCGGTGCCAGCGACAGCAGCGCTCACCACACCAAGATGCGAACGCAGTTGATCAACATGATGGCGTGGCTGGAGCAGAACGCGCAGGCGGTGCTCGCCGCGCTCCCGCCCCAGCGGGACCTGAGCTTCCTGGAGGTCACGCTCTACTGCCTCGTGACGCACCTGGAGTTCCGGGAGGTTCTGCCGACGGCTCCCTACGTGGAGCTGACCCGGTTCTGCCAGCAGTTCGCGAAGCGCGCTTCCATCCAAGAGACGCCCTTCCGCTTCGACACGTAGGGCCGGGCGCCAGCAGCCCCGCGGTGAGAGTTCTGTATCTGGCAGAGCCCTCGTCCGCCGGTCGCATGACAACAGCCCGATAACAGACATGTTTCATGAGCCCCAAGCGGTGTGTCCTTTGGGGCAGCACTGTCTGTGTATCTCGATCATTAACATGCAGCGGCATCCATGAGGTCAGGGGAGGCACTGTCTGGCCCTGCCAACTTCGCTGCCCATTGAAGAGACACGCCGCCAAGGCTCGAGTGAGCCCTCGCAGAGGCTTTCTGTGGGGGCCGCTCCACGGCCTCGCGTGCTCCTGGTGGATGACGACCCCGACAGCCTTGCGGCCTTGGAGATCCTCCTGGAGCCTCTGGGCGCGGAGCTCGTCAAGACCACCTCCGGGGAGCAGGCGCTCCAGACGCTGTCCACCGGGAACACGTTCGCGCTCATCCTCCTGGACGTGCGGATGCCAGGCCTGAATGGCTATGAGACAGCCGATCTCCTGCGGCAGGACGAGCGCACCCGCTCCATTCCCATCATCTTCCTGACCTCCTGCGCCCAAGGAGAAGAGGAAGTGAAGACTGGGTACGCGCACGGCGCCGTGGACTACCTGCCCAAGTCCTTCCCCGCCCAGCTGCTGCGCTGGAAGGTGTCCTCGTTCATCGAGCTCTTCCTGTCCCGGGGAGACGGTGCCGCGGGCCAGCGCCCCCAGATGCTGGCCGAGGCCTCGCAGGCGCTCCGAAGGGAGAGCCAGGAGCTGGCCTCCCTGGCGCAGGCCATCACCCGCGAGGTGGTGCGCCACATGGGCGACAGCAGCACCCTGCGGCTGTGGTCCGAACCGGATCGGCTGCTGGAGTGCGTGTCGCTGAGCCATGTCAATTCCCGCGCCCAGGAGGAGCTGCTCCAGCGGCTGGCGGGCCCCAGCCAGCGCCCGAGCGAGCTGCACTTGAGCCTGGCGAGCACCGGCCAGTCCTTCTTCTGGCCCGTCGTCTCCCTGGAGGAATTGCTCGCCCAAGCCCTGCCCGAGCAACGCCCCACCTTGGAGCGCTACCCCATCCACTCTTGGATGGCCGTCCCGCTGGTGGCCCACGGCCGCGTCCTCGGCACGCTCGATGCCGTGCGACACACCCCGGGGCGGCCCTTCTCTCCGGAGGATCTCCGGCTGCTGGAGGAGTTCGCGTCCATCGCGGCACTGTCCCTGGAGGAGAGCCGGTCCCTGCGGGAGCAGCCCCCCCAAGAGGCCCTCCGGCAGCAGCTCGAGTTCGAGCAGAAGCTCATCGGGATCGTCTCTCATGATCTGCGCACCCCGCTGGGAGCCATCGTCATGGCGGCGGGGCTGCTCCAGGCCACCCCCGGCCTGGACGAGCGCCAGCGCAGGGCAGTCCACCGCATCCTCTCCTCGAGTGACCGCGCCACACGGCTGATCCAGGACTTCTTGGACTTCACGCAGGCGCACCTGGGCCAGGGCATTGCCTTGAAGCTCCAGCGGGTGGACCTGCACGACGTCATCCGCGAAGTGGTGAGCGAGGTGCTGCAGACCTCTCCGGGGCTGCGGGTGAGCGTGGAGCAGAGAGGGGACGGGCAGGGGCTGTGTGATCCGGATCGCCTGGCCCAGGTGGTCACCAACCTGGTGAACAACGCGCTCACCTACGGCGCACCCGGCATGCCCGTGGTGGTCAGGAGCGAGGCATCCCCCGGCACGTTCCTGCTCGAGGTCCACAACCAGGGGAACGCCATCCCCGCCGAGCTGCTTCCTCGCCTCTTCGACCCGCTCATGCGTGGAGCGCACTCCGCTCGCAACCTCAGCCGGAACATCGGCCTGGGCCTCTTCATCGTCCGGGAGATCGTCCGCGGCCATGGGGGAAGCATCGAGGTTTCGTCGAGCCAGGAGGCGGGCACTACTTTCGCTGTGCGCCTGCCACGGCAATGAATGCCTTGAAGCTGGAGAGGTTTCGCAGCGGGCTGGTCACCCTGGCCAGCGTGGTCCCCGCCGTGATCGCATGCCTGGGGCTGGTGGGCTGGGCTCTCGGGAGCTGGACCTTGATCCGTGTCGTGCCCAGGCAGGGGGCGGGGATCATGATGCCCAACACCGCGATCGGGCTCCTCCTGGGCAGTGCATCCCTGGCGCTGCTCCGCGCCGAACACGTGGGCCCGTGGCGAAGAGCGCTGGGGAGGGCGCTGGCGGGAGGGTGCGTGCTGCTGGGGGCGATGATCCTGGCGGAGTACCTCCTGGGGGTCTCCCTCGGAGTGGATCTCCTGCTCTTCCGTGAGACAGTCCAGGCCCTGGTGCCCTTGTTCCCGGGACGGCCGACGCCGCTGACCGCGCTGGCGGTGTTCCTCTTGGGTGCGGCGCTCCTGTTCCTGGGGAAGAAGACCCGCCGGGGGGGGCACCCTTCCCAGGTCCTGGCCCTGGGCGTGACGTTCCTCGCCGCGCTGTCGCTGCTCGGCTACCTGTACCAGGACGAGCGCCTGATCTCGCACGGCCCGCTGGTGAGGGGCTTCTCATTGTTCAGCCCCATGGCGATCCACACGGCAGGAGCCCTGCTACTGCTGTCGGTCGGGGTGCTCTGGGCGCGGCTGGACCTGGGGGTGTTCGGGCGTGAAGACGTGGGCGGGCACGTGGCTCGCCGGCTCCTCCCGGCGGCGATCGTCATTCCCCTGGCACTGGCAGGACTGCGGCTGCTCGGGGAGCGGCTGAAGCTTTATGGGACGACCTTTGGCACCTCGGCCTTTGCGCTCGTCACGGCGATGGTCCTTGTATCCGTGGTCCTGTGGAATTCGCGGCAGCTCACCCTGCTGGATGCAGCGCGGCAGCAGGCACAGCACGCGCTCCGATCCTCCGAGGCCCGCCTCGCCGGTATCATCAGCAGCGCGGCGGATGCCATCATCTCCGTGGATGCGGAGCAGCGCATCCGCCTCTTCAATACGGGTGCGGAGCACATCTTCGGCTACGCGGAGGACGAGCTGCTGGGGCAGCCCCTGGACATCCTCCTCCCCGAGCGGCTGCGAGCCATCCACCGGGAGTATATGCGCGGCTTCGCGGCTGGCGCGGTGGGGGCCCGTTTCATGGGAGAGCGGCGGGCCCTCATCGGCCTGCGCCGCAAGGGTGAGGAGTTTCCGGCCGAGGCCACCATCTCGAAGATGGAGCTGGAGGGGCGGCCCATCTTCACCGTCATCCTGCGCGACATCAGCGAGCGCGTGCGCGTACGGGAGGAACTCAACGCCGTCGAGCAGCGCTTCCGGGCCTCCTTCGAAGAGTCCCCCATTGGCATGGTGATGGTATCCCCGGAGGGCGCGTTCCTGAACGTGAACGCCGCCTTCTGCTCCATCGTCGGCTACAGCGCGGAGGAACTGCTCTCTCGGCGGGTCCAAGACATCACGCTGCCGGAGGACGTGGAGAAGAGCCATGCGCAGATGTGCCAAGTGATGGAGCGCCGGCTACGTGCTTCCCAGTTCGAGAAGCGCTACGTCCACAAGGAAGGCCACCTCGTCACGGTCCTGGTGGCGATCGCCGTGGTCCGCGACGCCCAGGGACGTCCGAGCTACTTCATCGGCCATATCCAGGACATCTCCGAGCGCAAGCGCCTGGAGCGCAGCCTGAGCGTGCTCGCGGAGGCGGGACTCCGGCTCGCCGGTACGCTCGACCTGCCGGCCACGTTGGAGGCCGTGGCACGGCTGATGGTGCCCACGATGGCGGACTGGTGCGTCATCTGCCTGCTCGATGAGCGCCAGCGGATGGGCTGGGTGGAAGGTCACGCGTCCTCCCCGCGCATGGAGCGGCTGCTGCGCGAGCTGATCGACCGCTATCCCGAAGGCGTTGTCCTCCCGGGAGCCGCTGCCGAGCCACCGGTCCTCGGGATGAAGCCCCTGCTCATCGAGTCGTTCCCGGTGAAGGTTCTTGAGGAGGCTGTCCACGATGAGCACCACAGGGAACTGCTCCGTGGGCTGGAGTTCGGAGCGCTCATCCGCGCTCCTCTGGAGACGCGGGGGCGGGTGCTGGGGATGCTGCTGCTCACCCGGACCGAGGCAGGCTGTTACCAGGAGTGGGACCTGGAACTGGCCCAGGAGCTGGCCCGCCGGGCCGCGCTCGCCATCGACAACGCCCGGCTCCACACGCAGGCCGAGCGGGCGATTCGCGCCCGGGACGAGGTGCTCCGGATCGTCGCCCATGATCTGCGCGCGCCCCTGAATGTTGTCTACTTGAGCGCGCGGATGCTTCAGGAGCGCCTGTCTCCAGAGAGGGCCGACGACAGGAAGCGCCTGGACGCCATCCTCCGGGCGGTGGGACGAGGCAACCAGCTCATCCAGGATCTGCTGGACGTGGCCCAGTTGGAGGCTGGCCGCCTCTCGGTGGTGCCCCAAGCCGAGCCCACCCGGCCGCTGGTCGAGGAGTCCCTCCATGCGCACCGGGCGCTCGCGGAGGCCAGGTCCATCCAGATCGAGCTCTCCATGCCCGAGGACTGCCCCGCGCTGCTGGCCGACCGGAACCGCGTGCTGCAGATCCTGTCGAACCTGCTCGGCAATGCGCTCAAGTTCACGCCCGAGCGCGGCGTGGTGGCGCTGCGGGTCGAGTCCGAGGGGAACCTGCTGCGCTTCTCGGTGAGCGACACGGGACCGGGCATCCCCGCCGAGGAGGTGCCGCACCTCTTCGAGCCCTTCTGGCAGGCGCGCCCTGGCAGGAAGGAGGGCGCGGGCCTGGGATTGTCCATCGTGAAGGGGCTCGTCGAGGCCCATGGAGGCCAGGTCCGCGTCCAGAGCACCCTGGGGGTGGGGAGCTGCTTCTCCTTCACGCTCCCCACCGCACCACGGCCTCTTTGACGGCACTTCGGGCAACAGCGACTCAGCCCTCGCTTGTCCCCGCCTCCACGCTCGCGGCGGTCTGCCGCAGGTCCTCGCGCAGGGCCGCGATGATGGCATTCAGCTCCGTGTGGATGGCGCGAACCGAGGCCTGGAGCAGAGCGGGGGCGCGCTCTTGCTGGGCGAGGAGCGCTCGTCCCTGCTGCAGCGCGTCCTGAAGGACATGCGCCTGAAGCAGCGCCACGGTCATCTTGATCTTATGGGCCTGGAAGTCGAACGCCTCCAGGTTGCCTGCCTCGAGCGCCTGCTGGAAGGCGTGCTTGTGCTGCTCGGCGCTGGTGAGGGTGATGGTGATGAACTCTCTCAGCGCCTCGTCGTCCCCCTCGGCCATGCGCCGGAACTCGTCCAAGCTGAAGCGGGGCCGGGCGGGGGAAGGTTCCACCTCTGCGCCTTCCTGGATGGGGAGGTCCGCCGTGCGAGAATCCTCGGGAGCCGAGAGCGAGGAGGCACCGCGCTGGGAGATCTTCGAGAAGAGCTCCTCCGGCCTGAAGGGCTTGCAGACGAAGTCCGTGAAGCCCGCCGCGGTGAGCCGCTCCTCCAGCCCGACCCGCGTCGAGGCCGTCATGGCGAGGATGGGCAGCTTTCGGAACTGTTCCTCGGGCAGGGCCCGAATGGCGCGGGTGGCGTCATAGCCGTCCAGCTCCGGCATCTGCAGATCCATCAACACCAGGTCGTAATGCGCCTCCTGGATCTTCGCGACGGCTTCGTGCCCGTTCTCCACCACGTCGAATCGGGCACCCCACTTGCGCAGGTACTGTGAGAGCACGAAGACATTGACGGAGTTGTCCTCGGCCACCAGCAGGTGCATGTCCCGTAGGCCCTGGGAAGTGGCCGTGTTCCTCGCGACGTGAACCTCGGGTGGCTCGGAATCCGCGGCCACCTTCAGGGTCAGATCGAAGAAGAACGAGGAGCCCTCTCCCGGCACACTCTCCAGGCGCAGCGTGCGGCCATACAGGCCCAGCAGCTTCTGGCAGATGGCCAGGCTCAGGCCGCTGCCATACCGCTGGGGGGCTTCGTCGCTGGGCTGCGAGAGCTCCTCGAAGACCGTGGCCTGGAGGGGCTTGGGAATGCCGATGCCCGTGTCGGTGACCCGGAAGTCGATGCAGACGGACTCCGGCGAGGACTCCCGCACGTGCGCCGCGAGCGTCACGGTTCCGCGATCGGTGAACTTGATGGCATTGGCCAGCAGGTGGGTGAGCACCTGGCTGAGCTTGACGGGCTCTCCTAGCAGCCACCCCGGCACCCCCTCATCCACCACCACGTGCACGGCCAGCTTCTTCTCCTCGGCCTTGGCGGTGAGGCCGTAGAAGATGCCGTGGAGCAGCTGGCGGACATTGAAGCGCCGCTCCTCCAACACCCGCTTGCCGCCCTCGAGCTTGCTGATGTCCAGGATGTTGTCGAGCAGGTCCAGCAGGTTCTCCGACGAGGTCTGGAGGATGCCCACGTACTTCTCCTGCTCCGGAGACAGGTGGGTCTGCCGCAGCAGTCCTGAGATCCCGACGATGGCGTTCATCGGCGTGCGGATCTCGTGGCTGATGATGGACAGGAAGTCCGTCCGGGCCCGGGCGACTTGCTCGGCCTGCTCGGCCCGCTTCCGGGCCAGCAGCAGCTCCCGCTCGTAGTTCTTCCGCTCGGTGATGCTGAAGGCGGTGGTGCGGTGGAGCACCACCCTGCCCGTGGCGTCCTTCTTCTGCACGGTGTTGATCAGCACGGGCAGCGAGCCGCCGTGCTTGCATAGCAGCTCGAAGTTGATCTCCCGGACGCGCCCCTGCAGCTGCAGCAGGGGCGCGTAGTGCGTCTCGTGGAAGATCTTCCCCCCGACGGTCAGCAGGTCCTGGAACCGCCTGCCCTCCAGCAGCTCGTCCCGCTCGTAGCCCGTCCACTCCAGGAAGGTCTGGTTGACCCGGATGAGCATCCCGTTGGGCAGCGTGGAGAAGTAGCCGCAGGGTGCCTGCTCATAGAGCTCCTCGGCGCTCTCCTCGGGGGCTGTCCCAGGGGGGCCTTGAGGCCAGGGGATGCGCGATGCCAAGACCCCACCGCCTTCGCTCAGGAGAGATAGGCTCGCATGGCCTCGATCGTCTCCTCTGGAGCGCTGAGATGGGGACAGTGCCCGGTGGCTTTCAGCACCCGGAGCTCACTGTCCCCCAGATGTTGGTGCAGGTAGCGCCCCACGGCTTCGGGAGCGATCAGGTCGTCGCTGCACTGGAGGATCAGCGAGGGGACCTTCAGCTTCGGCAGATCATTCCGGTTGTCGGACAGGAAGGTGACGCGGGCGAAGTGCTTGGCGATCTCCGGGTTGGTGCGGCAGAAGCTGTTGGTGAGCTCCGCCCCCAGCTCCGGGCGATCCGGGTTGCCCATGATGGCGGGCGCCATGGAGCTGGACCAGCCCAGGTAGTTGCTCTCGAGCGACTCCAGCAGTCCCTCGATGTCAGGCCGGTTGAACCCACCTACGTAGTCGCCATCGTTGATGTAGCAGGGCGAGGGGCCGATCAGGACCAGCTTCGAGAATCGGGCCGGCTCGGCAATGCCGGCCAGCACCCCGATCATGCTGCTCACAGAGTGCCCGACGAAGAGGGTGTCCTTCAGGTCCAGCTCGCGGCAGATCTCCAGCACGTCCTCCGCGTAGCCTCGCAGGCTGCCGTACTTGCTGCGGCTGTAGGCCGAGAGGTCCGACTGGCCCGCGCCCACGTGGTCGAAGAGGATCAGCTGGTAGTTCTCGCGGAACGCGGGCGTGATGAAGCGCCACATGGCCTGATCACAGCCGTAGCCGTGAGCGAAGACGATGGGTTGCTTCCCATTTCCCAAAACCCGGACGTTGTTTCTCTTGAGCGCAGTCATTGGCGTGACCTGGTGAGACGGCTGTCCGGCCTCAGTGTGTGGTTTCCCCCAGCTTGGGCCGGATTATGTAGGAAAAACCTGCCCACCCCAATGGGTGTCATGATGGACCCGAAGCGAGGTCTCTCGTGCAGAACCCTCTCAAGAAGCGCGGCTCCCTCTTCCTGGTGCTCTTCGTCATCGTGTCGGGGCTCCGGGTCGTCCTGTCGTTCACCAGCAAGCCGCAGGTCGTCCTCCCTCCGGCGCTCGCCCTCAGCTCGCACACCCAGCCTCTTCCGCTGCCGCCGATCTCACCGGCGGTGAACCCGGAACAACTGCGAGAGATGGAGCGCAAGCTCGCCGAGCTCTCCCAGCCGCTGGAGGTGCGCACGCCGCCGCAGGACACGCCGCCTCCGCCGCCCGCTCCACCTCCGCCGCCCGCCTTCCGTGCGAGCAAGCCCGGCGCGGATCAGTTCCAGCCGCTCCCGTTCCCGGCCGGCATCACCGAGCCGTACACCCCCGAGGGCTTCAAGAAGAACCTCGAGCGCGCGCTGAAGGAGTGCCCCATGGGCGCCATGGAGCTCGTCTCCATGGACTGCTCCGAGTTCCCCTGCATGGCGGTGACGGAGCTGAAGGACGAGACCGCGAAGCACGCCAACCTCAACGAGTGCATGCCGTGGATCGACATCTACACGGGAGGCACGCAGTACGTGAGCGGCGTGCGGAAGCGCGAGGGCCAGGAGATTCAGTACATGTCGTGGGTGCCGCTGCCGCCGCACTCGGCGGATGCGAAGCTCGTCATGCTCCGCTCCACCCGCCGAGCCAAGGGGCTGTTGAAGGCGCTGGCGGCTCCGTAGTCCTGGGCGCCTGCTTGCGCTCCCGTCCAGGTTGGGCGAGCCTTGGTGCTCCTCCGTGAGCCATCCCCGCTACTTCGTCCCACACGCAGCCACTCCGGCCGAGCCCGTCCGGCCGGACGCCTCCGCCCTGGTCAATGTGGTGGACACGTTCCGCCTGGAGGTCCGCTACCTCGGCGAGCAGGAGTGGATCATCGGGCTCGACGCGGTGGGTCAGCTCCTCGCTGTGCCGGGCCGAGATCGCGCCCAGTTGCCCGCCAGCGCCCAGGCCCAGCTCGCGCACCATGAGGTGACCTCGGGCCGCTCGCCCCGCCGCATCGCCGCTCACGAGCTTTTCTTCTTCACGGTGGAACTCGTCGAGCATCCGGAGGAGGCCGAGGGCGCGAATGATCCCGTGTACCTCTATGGGAACCTGATCGGCCCGTGGCCGGGCGAGGAGCTGAAACGCGTCCCGGGCCAGCTCACCGTGAGCCGTGGAGCGGTGCTCGCGGGGCTGGTGCACGGCGCGGCGGATGCCTTCATCTACGCCCCGGACGCCGAGATCAAGACGCTGCAGCGCAGCTACCACGGGTTGCTCCCGGGAGATCGCCCCGAGGTCATCGCCGAGGGCCGCGGGCTGGTCCTGGCTTATCCCGCCGTGCCCGAGGAACTGCAGACGCGCAGCGCCGCCAATGATCGGCTCGTGGCGGACATCCTCTACGCGGTGCTCACCCAGCTGCAGGAGAATGCCCGCGAGCACTCGGGGCCGGAGCTGCTTCGGCTGATGGAGCTGCCCGTGCCCAGCCGCATCCAGGCCATCGCGGATCTGGAGACGCGCGGCTATGAGGTGAATGGCGACGTGGCCATCCTGCGCAAGCCTCGCGGAGGGCTGGTGGGGAAGCTGGCAGGCCTGCTCTCCGCAGAGAAGGTGAAGGTTCCTCAAGAGGCCACGGCCGCCGAGTTCGTCGAGCTGGCGCGCCGCGCCCTCGGAGTCCTGCCCGGGTGGCCCAATGACGCGGAGAGCGCGCTCCGTGCGCTGATCCGTCCCGGCAACAGCGCGCCGGTGCGGACAGGCATCGTCCCCAGTCTCCCGCTCACGTCCACGCCCGTGGTCCAGAAATCCATCCCGCCGCGTCCGCCTCCGGCTCCCGCGCGGCCCAATGACTGGATGAAGGACTTCCTGGACGCGCATACGCCACCGGGTGGCACGAAGAAGGCGAAGATCTCCCGGTCGCGCCCCAATATCCCCGCGCTTCCTCCCAAGAAGTCCAACCAGCCGCCGGAGTGGCTCGCTGACTTTGGCTCGGCCCCCGCTGCTCCGGCCGCTCCCACGGCCTCTGCGCCCAAGAAGGCTCCTCCGCGCGAGAAGAAGGCCAAGGCCCCTGAGCCGGAGCCGCAACAAAAACCGGACTGGATGAAGGACTTCGATAGCTGAGCCTCCCATTGCGGATCCCCGCTGGAGGGCGCTACCGTCTCGCCCACTTCTGAAAGGGGAACAATGGGACACGAGAAGCCGGTAGAGCCGTTTTCGGATCTCCATCGTGAGGGGGATCGGGTCCGCGCGGTGCTCCTGCACGATCCGACCGTGGAAGGCCTCGACATGGCCATCTACATGGACGCTTCGGGCAGCATGCGCGAGGAGTACGAGTACAAGCGCCCCACCCGCAGCTTTCTGGAGTGGCTCCGCAGCGCGCCTCTGAAGGAGGCGTCGAACCAGGTGGAGCCCCAGGTGCAGTGGATGCTCGAGTACCTGGCCACCAAGGATCGCAACGGCTTGCTGCGCGTGGCCTACTGGGCCTGCGGCGCCACCGGCAAGGACATCGAGGTGATCGGCGAGCTGAAGGGCTTGGACGTCAAGCAGTACAAGTTCCCCGGCGCCAAGAAGCTCGGCAACAACACGTGCCTCACGCCGGCGCTCAAGGACTACGTGAGCTACCTCAAGGCCCAGGTCCCCGAAGGCGCCAAGCGCGGCTGCGCCGTCGTCGTCACGGATGGCCGCCTGAGCGACGCGGACGAAGTGCAGATCTTCTCGGCCGAGGTGGCCAAGGAGATCGCCGCCGGCCGCCTGCCTCGGCTCAACTTCGTGCTCGTGGGCGTCGGTGACGACGTGGACGAGCACCAGCTCGAGGAGATCGCCCACACCGAGTACAAGGGCGTGGGCCACCTGTGGTGCCACCGCATCGCCAAGGAGATCAACCAGGTCGCCGAGCTGGTCGCGGTGCTCGTGGACGAGAACATGACGGTGGCCGCGGGCGGCACCATCTACGACGACAAGGGCAAGGTGCTGAAGAGCTACGAGGGCCGCCTGCCCGCGGTGCTCGAGTTCGACGTGCCCGAGGGCGCCAAGAGCTTCACGCTCGAGGTCAACGGCCAGCGCTACACCCAGCCGCTGCCGGATGAAGAGCACCACGACGAGGACGAAGACGAGGATCACCACTGATGGCTGGCCACGAAGTCATCGTTCGACCGTTCTCCGACGTCCACCGCAAGGGCAACACGGTCGTCGCCACGCTGCTGCATGATCCGACCGTGGAAGGGCTCGATGTGGCCCTCTACATGGACGGCTCGGCCAGCATGGAGGACGAGTACGGCCCTCGCGGCATCCTCGCCAAGCTGGCGCCGGTGAAGAACCTGGTCGAGCCCCAGATGCAGTGGATGCTCGAGTACCTGGCCAACAAGGACCGCGATGGCGCGGTGCGCGTGGCGTACTGGGCCACGGGCGACGGTGCCCAGCTCGAGGTGGTGGGTGACCTCACCGGACCTCAGGCGAAGGGCTACCGGTTCCCGGGACCGAAGTTCTACGGCAAGGCCACCATCATGCTGCCGGTGCTGCGCGACTTCGTCGCTCACATCAAGCAGCAGGTGGGGGCGGGCGCCAAGCGCGGGCTGGCGGTGATCATCACCGACTCGCAGATCTCCGACCCCAACGACGTGATGGCTTATGCCACGCAGGTGGCCAAGGAGATCTCCGCGGGCCGCCTGCCGCGCATGAACTTCGTGTTCGTGGGCGTGGGCGACCAGGTGGACGAGGAGCAGATGGAGAAGGTCTCCCACGTCACGTACCCGGGAGTGGGGCACCTGTGGTGCCACCGCATCGCGGATCGGATGGAGGAGATGGCCGAGCTGGTGGCGGTGCTCGTGGACGAGACGATGACCGTCGCTGCTGGCGGCACCGTCACGGACGAGCAGGGCAAGGTGCTCAAGAGCTACGAGGGACGCCTGCCGGCGGTGCTCGAGTTCGACGTGCCTGCCGAGTGCAAGGCCTTCACGCTCGAGGTGGCGGGGCAGAAGTTCACCCAGCCTATCCCCGAGGAGCATGACGACGATCACCACGACGAGGAGGAAGAGGAGCACCACGAGCCCGAGCCCGTGGCTGCCGCGACTCCTCCCGCTCGGAAGCACGGCGGTCATCGCCACTAACTAGCCAGTAGGAAGTGCCATGCCGGAGCCGAAGAAGTTTGGGAAGCTGGTGGGATTTTCCACTGGCTCGGCCACCAAGCCGGGCCAGGGGATTGTCGTGAAGCACGTGCACGGCCCCGACTGTAAGCATGACCATGATCACGACCATGGTCATGCGCACGGCCATGACCACCATGGCCATGACCACCATGGCCATGACCACCACGGCCATGACCACGGCGAGGAGCATGTTCATGGTCCTAGCTGCAACCATGACCACGATCATGGTCACGGCCATGGTCATCACCACCACCCGCCGAAGCGAATTCGTCCTCCCGGGCATCGGCCTGCGGAGGGCGGAGGCGTCGCGCTCCAGCTCGACCTGGAGGGCACGCTGCCGGGCGAGACGGATGACGTCGGCCGCTTCGAGAAGCTGGAGGAGGCCCTCGAGGCCCAGAAGGGCATCCAGGATGTCCACCTTCGGCGCGACAACGGCTACGCCGAGGTTTGCATTCACTACCAGCCCGAGCTGGTGAGCGCGTCTCAGCTGCTCGAGCTGGCCAAGAAGACCGGCGGAGTCGTCGCCAAGCGCTACAAGCACTTCACGTGGTTCGTGCGCGGCATGGACTCGGCCGACGCGGCGGCGGTGATCGAGCACGCCGTCAGCCACATGAAGGGTGTCCTCTCCGCGAGCGTCGCTTACGCCAGCGAGCGCCTTGTCATCGAGTACGACAGCGAGGAGATCTCGCTCGGGGATATCGAGGCGAAGGTCAAGGCGCTCCGGTACGGGCTCGAAGTGCCCATGGCAGGCCATGCCTGCTCGCACCACGCGCACGGTGGTGGTCTGGCCCCCTTGCTCGAGCTGCCGCTGGTGGTGGCTTCGGGCGCCCTGCTCGTCGCGGGCTGGCTCCTGGAGCGCTATGCCTCCGTGCCCGCCCTGGTCCCGACGCTCGTCTGGGCCC
Source organism: Hyalangium minutum (assembly GCF_000737315.1). Lineage (GTDB taxonomy): Bacteria > Myxococcota > Myxococcia > Myxococcales > Myxococcaceae > Hyalangium > Hyalangium minutum. Next base: position 185,068 of record NZ_JMCB01000017.1, on the reverse strand, counting down.
TCAGCATGGCGAGCGGTGGTTTCTTCGCCATTCGCGGCTCCATCCAGTCGATTGCTCAGCTGCGCATCGACATCGAGACCATGATGGTCGTGGCCGCCATTGGCGCGGCCGTGCTCGGCGCCTGGTTCGAGGGCGCCTTCCTGCTCTTCCTCTTCAGCGCTGGCCATGCGCTCGAGCACCGCGCGATGGATCGCGCCCGCCGGTCCATCGAGGCGCTGGGCGCTCTGCGTCCCGAGGTGGCCCGGGTCCGTCGTGGAAACGAGGTGGTCGAGGTCCCCGTGGACAAGGTGCAGCGCGGCGAGATGATCGTCGTGCGCCCCGGCGATCGCGTCCCGCTCGACGGCATCATCCGCGAGGGCAAGAGCTCGCTCGAAGAGGCCGCCATCACCGGTGAGTCCATTCCGGTGCCCAAGAAGCCGGGGGACAACGTGTTCTCTGGCACCATCAACAGTGAGGCCGCGCTGGAGATCGAGGTGACGCACCTGTCCTCGGAGTCCGTGCTCGCCCGCGTGGTGGACATGGTCGCTCAGGCCGAGGCCCAGAAGGGTCCCAACCAGCGCTTTGCTCAGCGCATGGAGCGGACCTTCGCTCCGCTGGTGATGATCGCGGCCATCGTGTTCCCGGTGGTGCTCGTGGTGCTCGGCTATCCGTTCAAGGAGGCGATCCTGCGGGCAGTGTCGCTGCTCGTCGCCGCGTCTCCATGCGCCCTGGCCATCTCCACGCCCTCCGCGGTGCTGTCCGCGGTCGCGGCGGCGGCCCGGGGCGGGGTGCTCGTCAAGGGCGGCATCTACCTGGAGCTGCTCGGCGGCATCCGGGCCATTGCTTTCGACAAGACGGGCACGCTCACGGTGGGCCGTCCCAAGGTGCTGACCATTGCTCCGGTGGCCGGTGTCTCTCGCGATGAGCTGCTCGGCACCGCCGCGGCGGTCGAGTCTCTCTCCGCGCACCCGCTGGCTCGCGCGGTGGTGGATGCCGCCACCGAGCACAAAGTCCAGGCCCCCGCGGGTAAGGACTGCGAGGCCATCCACGGCAAGGGCATCCGCGCGAAGATCGGCGAGGAGGCCGTCGAGGTCGGCAACCTGGCGCTGTTCGAGGGCCAGACGTTCCCGGCGGAGCTCAACGCGGAGGTGCAGAAGCTCGAGGAGGCCGGGCAGACCACGATGGTGGTGCGCAGGGCCGGGCAGTTCCTCGGGGTGATTGGCGTCGCGGACACCGTTCGCAGCGGCGCGCACCACGTCATCCAGACCCTCAAGCAGATCGGCATCGCGCAGACGGTGATGCTCTCCGGTGACAACGCCCGGGTGGCCAAGGCGATCGCCGCTCAGGTGGGCATCGACGAGGCGCGCGCTCCGCTGATGCCGGCCGACAAGGTCACGGCCGTCCGGGAGATGGGCAAGAAGCACGCGGTGGCGATGGTCGGTGACGGTGTGAACGATGCCCCCGCGCTTGCCGCCGCTGCCGTGGGCGTGGCGATGGGTGGCGCGGGCTCGGACGCAGCGCTCGAGACGGCGGACGTGGTGCTGATGAGTGACGATTTGTCCCGGCTGCCCTTCGCCTTGACGCTCGCAGACAAGGCGACCGCGGTCATGAAGCAGAACCTGGTGATCTCGCTCGGGGTCAGCGCGTTGCTGATCATCGCCACGGTGTTCGGACTCACTCAGATCAGCCAGGCCGTGATCTTCCACGAGGGCAGCACGCTCGTCGTGGTCTTCAACGGACTGCGGCTGCTTGGCTACCGGCCCCAGGCCTCGGTGGCCACGGCGGCGAGCACGGGCAGCGTTCAGCGCGCCACCAGCTGAGCAGCTCAGGGCAGGCGCTTCTTCATGCGCAGCAGGCTGTAGGCCGAGAGGGTGGACGCATCCTTGATGCGTCCCTGGAGGACCAGCGCCTCGAAGTCCTCCACCGTGACCCGGCTCACCACCAGGTCACTCTCCTCGGGCGACAGGCTCTGCGCCCCCTGGGACAGCTCCTCCGCCAGGAACACGTGCATCCCCTGCGTGGAGTAGCCCGGGGCGTTGAAGAGGTGCCCGAGGTACGTCATCCGCCCCGCCACCAGCCCCGTCTCTTCCTGGAGCTCTCCCGCCGCCACGGTCTCGGGCGCCGCGTCCGCCTTTTCCTCCCAGGTGCCCTGCGGGAACTCCAGGTAGCGCCCCTTCACCGGGTACCGGTACTGCTCCACCAGGTAGAAAGTGCCGCTCTCGTACGGGATGACGAGCGCGAAGTCGGGCTTCTCGACGACTCCGTAGATGCCGCTCGAGCCGTCCTGCCTGCGGATCGCGTCCTCGCGCACGGTCATCCACCGGTTGCGATACACCTCCCGCGAAGAGACTGTCTCGATGGTCATGGTGTCGGCTCAGGTGTGGAGTGAATGGAGGCCCATCCTACGACGGGGCATGCCTCCCGGAGGTCTCGGCAAGAGCGCTACACTCCCCGGCATGCGCCTCGTCCGCTGGCTCCTCCTTCCCGTGCTCCTCGCCGCTCTGCCCACCTGGGCCGAGGAGCCCACGGTGCGGCTCTCTCCCGGCGAGCAGCGCGTGCTCGACTTCCCTGGCCTCCGCCGCGTCGCCGTCGCCGCTCCCAACGTCGCGGACGTCAAGGTCGTGGGCAAGTCGCAGCTCCTCATCAGTGCCCAGAGCACCGGCCGCACCACCCTTACGGTGTGGACCGACCAGCAGCAGCTTCAGCGCACCCTCATCGTGGAGCCGCCTCGCGCCGAGGAACTGGCCCGAGAGCTCAAGGCGCTCGGCTTCTCCGAGCTGGAGGTGCGCACCATCGGGGACAAGGTCGTCATCGATGGCCACGTGGAGTCGCTCCAGGACATGCGCCGGCTGCGCTCCATCGTCGCGGGCCTCTCTTATGTCTCGATCCTGGTGCGCTTGGATGCCCAGGTCATCCAGGCCGCCCTCACCACCACTGCCGAGCAGATCAACACTGCTTTGAAGCGCAACGGGATCGTCTCCGCTCGCGCCGTCGTGGTCGGCCAGCGCATCCTCCTCGAAGGGTCCGTCTCCGACGAGGCCGAGCGCGACAAGGCCCAGCGCATCGCCGACTCCCTTTATGAAGACGTGCGACAGGCGCTCGGTCCACATTGACACACAGCCACCCCTCCTTGACGGCGTGTGTCAGGGGTTTTGTTTGACACGAACTTGACGCCTCCCTATTGTCCGGCGCCATTGTCTGCCCCGGGGGTAAAACCCTGTGTTTTCGGGTAGATACGAGCGGGGGCTCGTCGGACCCAAGGAGCGGCGGTCTGGCTGGGCGCAGTTCTGAGGCCGCCGCGCGAAGAAGGACCGCGAGGAAGCCCCCGCGGTAGAGGCTGAGCGTCACCGATGACCACTGTCGAGATCATCTTCCTGGGCGTGTATTTCGCCGTCCTGTGTGTGCTGGCCGTGTACGGCTCGCACCGCTACCGGATGGCGTACCTGTACTACCGTCACAAGTTCAAGCTGCCCACGCCCAAGGGTGTGCTGCCCGCACTGCCGCGCGTCACCATCCAGCTGCCCATCTTCAATGAGATGTACGTGGTCGAGCGGTTGGTGGAGTCCGTGGCCCGCATCGAGTACCCGCGCGAGCTGCTGGAGATCCAGGTGTTGGATGACTCCACGGACGAGACGTGCGGCATTGCGCGCGCCTGCGTGGAGCGCCACCGGCAGAAGGGCATCAACATCGTCTACATCCACCGGACCAACCGCCAGGGCTTCAAGGCGGGTGCGCTGGAGAACGGGCTGAAGCTGGCCAGCGGCGAGTTCGTCGCGGTGTTCGACGCGGACTTCGTGCCCGCCCCCGACTTCCTGCAGCGCACGGTGCCGTTCTTCGCGGACAGCAAGGTGGGCATGGTGCAGGTGCGCTGGGGCCACCTCAACCGCGAGTTCTCCATCCTCACCCAGGCCCAGAGCATCTTTCTGGATGGGCACTTCATCATCGAGCACACCGCCCGCAACCGCTCCGGGTGCTTCTTCAACTTCAACGGCACCGCGGGCATCTGGCGCCGCAACACCATTGAGGACGCGGGCGGCTGGCAGCACGACACGCTCACCGAGGACCTGGACCTGAGCTACCGCGCCCAGCTCAAGGGCTGGCAGTTCATCTTCCTGCCCGAGGTCATCTCCCCGGCCGAGGTGCCGGTGGACATGAACGCCTTCAAGAGCCAGCAGCACCGCTGGGCCAAGGGCTCCATCCAGACGGCGAAGAAGCTGCTGCCCACCATCCTCAAAAGCGACCTGCCCTTCGAGGTGAAGCGCGAGGCCTTCTTCCACCTCACCAACAACATGGCGTACCTGTTGATGGTGCTGCTGTCGGTGCTGATGCCGCTGTCCATGGTGGTGCGCTTCCACCACGGCCTGTACGGCACGCTGTTCCTCGACTTGCCCTTCTTCATCACCGCCACGGCCAGCGTGTGCGTCTTCTACGTGGCCACCCAGCGCGAGCAGGGCATCCGCGGCTGGGAGCGGCTGAAGTACCTGCCGTTCCTGATGAGCCTGGGCATCGGCCTGGCCATCAACAACGCCAAGGCCGTGCTGGAGGCGCTGCTCAACCAGCAGTCCGGCTTCGCGCGCACGCCCAAGACGGGCGCCGAGGGCAAGAAGATGGTGCAGGTCAAGCGCAGCTACCTGGGCGCCAAGACACTGATGCCCCTGGTGGAGCTGGCCTTCGCCGCGTACTTCTCTGGTGCGCTCTGGTTCGCCATCGAGAAGCGCATCTACACCTCGGTGCCCTTCATCATCCTGTTCCAGGCGGGCTTCCTGTACGTGGGCCTCTCCAGCCTGCTCCAGGGGCGCTTCAAGCCGGCCGAGGCTCCGGCCAGCGCCCTCGAGGCGCCCAAGGAGCAGGCCCAGCGGGCCGCCTGAGGCACTAGCCTCCGCTTCGCCCCCCATCGGTGGGGCCCACTCCCGCATCCGGCGCGGAGGAGGGGGCCTCTGCCTGAGGCGGGGGCGGGGCTCCCCGTCGCAGGACCTGTTCCGTCCACTTGGGCTCAGGACCGCTCGGAGGCGGGCGGCAGGCCTCGTCCAGCGAGGTGCTCGTCACCGCACGCAGCGTGAGGGTGGTGGCGCCACACGCGGTGATCTCCGTGGGGAACTTCACCGGGCACGGCGTGCCCGCCACGCTGAACCCCGTGGCGTGCGTCTCTCCCACGAAGCCCTCGGGCGTGCGCGTCAGCACCAGCGTGATCGCGCCCGCATCCGGTGCCTCGCCCACGCCTCCGTCCTTGCGCGCGCGCGCCAGCGTGAGCGTGAGGGTGCGGCCATCATCCTCGGCCAGGTAGCGAAAGGCGGGGTTACCTACATGGTGGTATTCGCCGGCCTGGCTCCGCTCGCAGCCGGGCGGCACGTGCACAGGCGGTGGGTTCCCGGTTCGGGAGGGACAGGCGGCGAGGGTGGCGAAGGCGCAGCCCCCCAGGACAAGGACCAGCGGACGGGTTCGAGACATGAGCGCGCATCTTTCATCACCTCTGGAGGAAGGAGGCACGGTGTTTGACCCTCCAGTTACGACTCTCTAACCTTCGGAGCGACATGTCTCTTCACCGTGCCGCAGTCTTCGCCTTGGTGGCCGCCCTGGTGGCGCCCCCGTCCTTCGCCCAGGATCTCGACATTCCCATGCCTAGTGCGGGGAAGACGAAGTCGAAGGGCGGCAAGAAGCGCGGCTCGGCGAAGAAGGCCTCGGCGAAGAAGGCCGCGCCCGTCGCGGATGAGCTGGATGTGCCGGTACCGACCTCGAAGCCCGCGACGGCCAAGAAGCCTGCTGCTTCGGAGGGGGACCTGGATGTGCCGGTGCCGACCTCGAAGCCCGCGACGGCCAAGAAGCCTGCTGCTGCAGCGTCGGATGACGCGCTGATCCCTTCCATTGGTGGCAGGACGGAGTTGGTGGTGAAGCTGTCTGGCGGCATCAAGGGCGCGCGCCTGATGGTGGACAACAAGGACGTGGGCTCGCTGCCGCTGACGGGGCCTATCCAGGTGGAGGCAGGAGAGCACACGCTGGTGGTGCGCCGCCCCGGCTATGCCGAGTTCACCCGCCGCATTACGGCCCAGAAGAACAAGCCCACCGAGGTCTCCATCACGCTCGAGGCCGTGGCAGGCGTGGTGACGGTGACGTCGGATGTGCAGGGGGCCATTGTCTCCATCAACGGCCAGGAGAAGGGCTCGGCGCCGCTCGCCGGACTGGTGCTCAAGCCCGGCTCCTACGAGATCGTCGTGAGCAAGCCGGGCTACCAGCCCGAGAAGAAGAACCTCAACGTGCGCGCGGGCAAGGACTACACGGTGGCGACCAACCTGCGGCCCTCGGAGACGCAGCCGGTGGCCAGCTTGGATGCGCCGAAGAATCCGGTGCTGACGCCCTCGACGCCTGTCGCGGCCGCGCCGATGATTCCCCTCAAGAACGAGCCCGAGGCCAGTACCAGCCAGCCGTGGTTCAAGCGCTGGTACGTGTGGGCCGGCGTGGGCGTGGTGGCCGCCGCAGCGGCGGGAGCGGTGGTGGCCACGCAGGGTGGCTCGGTCAAGACGCTGACGGACCGGGACGTTTGTGGCGGGGCTTGCGACGGCACCATCAACGGAATCCGGGCCGGAGCTCGCTGACGCCGGTCGCTACTGGTTGCGCAGGTCGTCCTCGCTGCCGCGCGAGCGGGACTCGAGCAGCAGGAACACGTTGCTGACGCGGCCCACGCCCGAGTAGTCCAGCGCCGTCGCGCGCACCTTGAAGGGCGCGCTCTCGGGGAGCAGGGCGGTGATGTCCACCGTGCCGGGCTCGAAGTTGAAGGACATGGGGCCCACGTTGTCCACGGGCTCGCGGCCCACCTTCACGAAGTCCGTGAAGCCCACCGCGCCCCGGTTGAGCACCTGGCCCTTCTCATCCAGCACCTCGAGCAGGATGAGGTTGTCCACCGAGAAGCCCTCCTTGCCCTCCGCATCGCCGTAGAGGCGCGCCTTGTCACCCTGCAGGCGCAGCAGCGGGGATTCGCCCGTGGCCACCACGCGCGGGGTGCGCTCGAAGTCGCGCGTGTCGATCTCCACGTCCTCGCGCTTCTCCTGAATCTGTGAGGTCTCTCGCTCGGGCGTCTCGGCCAGGAGCTGGACGGGGCGCGGAGGACCGGACCGCGTAGGTGTTGCGGGCACCTGTTTCACGCAGGCGAGAAAGGAGACAGCCACAACGGCCAGGGAGAGTGTTCGGGCGTTCATGACCCACAGGCTTGTAGCGAGCGCTTCGCCAGAGGGTCAACTAGCATTGCCCCATGATCCCTGCCGCTCGCTGGATGGTGCTCGCGTTGTTCCTCTCCGCGGCTCAGGCGCTGGCCGCGGACAACGCCGAGGTGCAGCTATGTCTGCAGCACCTCAAGCCTGGCGAGCGGGAGAAGGCCGAGAAGGCGCTCGGCTCCCTGGAAGAGCTGCCACTGTACCGGGTGCAGCTGCAGGTGGATCCCACCGGGCGCGAGGTGAAGGGGAGGGTGGAGGTGGAGGTAACCGCTCGCAAGCGCACCATCTCTGAGCTCTTCCTGCGCGTGACGCCTAACGCCCAGGGACGCAAGGTGACGCTCTCGGAGGCGAAGGTGGCCGGGCAGGCGGTCGCCATCGAGCGCCCCGAGCCCACGCTGATTCGCGTGCCGGTCAATCCACCCGTGGAGTCCGGCGGCAGGGTGAAGCTCGAAGTGTCGCTCCAGGCCTCCGTGCCCCGCGCCAAGGAGAACGTGGGTTCGCTCCTGGGAGCGCTGGGGGCCTCGGGGCCTCCGGGTGACTATGGCGCGTTCTCGGCCGCACCCGACTTCCTGAGCCTCGTGGGCATCGTCCCCATGCTGCCCCCGCTGCATGCGGATGGGACGCCGTGGGCCGGGCCCTCGGGCATTGGCGACCTGGCGCTCTATGAGCCCTCGAACGTGGTGGCCACGGTGACGGTGCCCTCGGGTTGGAAGGTGCACGCCACCGGCGTGGCCCTGGGCGAGGTGCCCGAGAAGACGGAGGGCGTGCGCTTCAGCTTCGCTGCCTCGCTCGTGCGCGACTTCCCCGTGTTCGTCTCGCAGGGCTACCAGAGCGCCACGAGGACCGTGGGCGGCGTCACCGTGGAGAGCTTCTTCTCGGCTCGGGACGCGAAGGTGGGCCAGCGCGTGCTGCAGTACACGGCCTCGGCGCTGGAGACCTTCGAGCCGAAGCTGGGCGCGCTGCCCTACAAGCACTTCCGCGTGGTGGAGGCGCCGCTGTCGGACGGCGCGGGCGGCATGGAGTTCCAGGGCCTCATCACCGTCGGCACTTCGCTGTACCGGGGCGCGGCGGATCCGAACAGCATCTTCGAGGGCTCGGGCCTGGGGATGTTCAAGGACATGCTTCAGCAGATGCAGTCCATCGGCGTGACGATGCCGGGCGGTGAGGATCCGCTCCAGAACATCGCCAAGACCATCGAGCGCACGCTGGAGTTCACCGTGGCGCACGAGGTGGGGCACCAGTACTTCGCGGGCCTGGTGGGCACCGACCCCATCAAGGAGCCGGTGGCGGACGAGGCCCTCACGCAGTACTCGGCGCTGCTCTACTACGAGTGGGCGCACAGCCAGGCCGACGCCGAGGCCCTCCGGCAGGAGGCGCTGGTGGCGGCCTATCAGATGTACCGGATGATGGGCGGAGTGGACGGCCCGGCGCAGCGGCCCACGGAGGAGTTCGGCAGCTCCATGGAGTACGGCGCCATCGTCTACGGCAAGGCTCCGAACTTCTACCACTTCGCGCGCAAGCAGGTGGGGGACACGGCCTTCTTCAAGGGCCTGCGCTCGTACGTGGACACCTACCGGTACAAGTGGGCCTGCCTGGACTGTTTCCGCAAGGAGCTGGCCAAGGCGAGCCCGGGCAGCGGCTCCTCGCTGGAGCGGCTCCAGAGCCGCTGGTGGAAGGGCACCCACGGCGACGAGGACCTGGGCGCCTTTGACTTCAACTCCCTGATGGGTGGGAGCATGGGAGACATGAAGCTCGACGCCGAGACCCAGAAGATGATGGAGGAGATGCTCAAGGGCATGACGGGCGGCGAGTAACCCCCCGTCTCAGTCGAACAGCGCCTTCACGAAGTCGCGCGGCTCGAAGCGGCGCAGGTCGGCGATCTTCTCGCCGACGCCTACCCAGAGCACCGGAATCTTCAGCTCGTCGCTGATGCCGATGATGACGCCGCCCTTCGCGGTGCCGTCCAGCTTCGTCAGCGCAATCCCCGTGACGCCCACGGCCTCCTGGAACTGGCGGGCCTGCTGGATGGCGTTCTGACCGTTGGTCGAGTCCAGCACCAGCAGCACCTCGTGAGGCGCGCCCGGCAGCGCCTTGCCCAGCACCCGGTGCACCTTCTTGAGCTCCTCCATGAGCGGGGCCTTGGTGTGGAGCCGGCCCGCCGTGTCCGCGATGACGACGTTCGCGCCGATCTCCTGGGCCTTCTTCACTGCCTCGAAGACGACGGCGCCCGGATCCGAGCCGTCCTCGCCCCTCACCAGCTCCGCCTTGGCGCGCTCGGCCCACACATCCAGCTGCTCGGTGGCGGCGGCGCGGAAGGTGTCTCCGGCGGCCAACACCACCTTCTTCCCTTCGCCCGTGAGCTGCGCGGCCAGCTTGCCAATCGTCGTCGTCTTCCCCGCGCCGTTGACGCCCACCACCATCACCACGTGCGGCGGCCCACCGCCCTCCAGCGTGCGCGGCACCGGCAGGTCCACAATTCTCGCCACCTCGTCGCGGATGAGCTGCTTGATGCGCTCGGGGTTGCTCAGCTCGTTGCGCTTGAGCTTCTCGCGCGCCAGCTCCACCAGGTTGGAGGCCGTGCGCACGCCGATATCCGCCGTGAAGAGGATCTCCTCCAGCTCCGCCAGCACGGACTCGTCCACCTGCCGGCTCTGGCCGAACAGGCCGTTGAGGCGGGCCATGAAGCCCTGGCTCTTCGTCTTGTCCAGCCCCTGGGCCAGCGTCTTGCCGGCCTCGGCCCGCAGCTTGGCGCGCTCGGCCTCCGCCGCCGCCTTCCGGGCTTCCTCCGCCTCCTCGGCCTCTCGGGCCTTCTGCTCCGCCAGGAGCCGCTCGGCCTCCTCGCGCTCGCGGCGCTTGCGCTCCTTGGCCTCCTCGTCCGCGGCCTTCTTCGCGCGGTACTCGGCCCTCTTCTCCTCCTCCTCCTTCGCCTTGAGGGCGGCGGCCTCGGCCTCCAGGCGGGCGCGCTCGGTGTCGTCCTTGGCCTCGCGGGCGGCGCGGGCGGCCTGCTCACGCTGGCGGGCCAGCTCCTCGGCGCGGGCGTGGGCCTGGTCGGCCTCACGCTGACGGGCCAGCTCTGCCTCCGTCTTCGGCAGCTCCACGCGGAGCTGCGGGGCCTCGGCGGGCAGCTCGGGTTTCTTCTCCTCGCCGGGGACGGTGGGCTTGCCGGGCTTCTCGGGCGCGCGAGGCGCCTTGCGGAGCACCTTGCGCAGCGCCAGCACCATCAGCAGTGCGAAGAGCGCGAGGACGCCATAGCCCACCAGATCGCCCACGGGGCTGGCCTCGGGGGCCGGCGGGGCCGGCTGGGTGCCCGGCTGCCCGGGGGACGTGCCCGGGGGAGGGGGCACGGGAGCGGGCGCCGGCACCTGCGCGGCGAGGACGTCCAGGAAAGTCGGAGTCTTCATGGGGCGACCCGCTTATACCAATCCGCAGTTGGATGCAGCGCCCGCGGAACGGTAGAAACCTCCACCATGCGACTGTCCTGCCTGTCCGTTGTGCTGCCCACGGTGCTGCTCTCGGCCTGCATCGTCGAAGCGCCGGGAGGGGCTTCCGAGGCCGAGCGCCGTCAAGCCACGGTGCAGCAGGTGCCTCCGCTGGCGCTGAAGAGCGGCGCCAACCTGGGGGAGAAGGTGGAGCTGGTGGGCGGCTCGGTGACGCCGGGGCGCATCGTCAAGGGCGAGCCCGCACGCGTCACCGTCTTCTTCAAGGTGCTGCAGCCCATCCTCGAGGACTACACCATCTTCGTCCACCTGGAGGACTCGGAGGGGAAGATGGAGCGGATGAACATCGACCACAAGCCCTCGGGCGGCATCTACCCCACCACGCAGTGGAAGCCGGGCGAGACGGTGAGGGATGACTTCAACATCTACATCCCGCCCGGCTCCTCCGTGCGCTCCGTCACCTTGTGGATGGGGCTGTGGGAGCCGCGCTCGGACACGCGCATGAAGCTCACCAACCCGGAGGCGGTCCGCAATGACGGCAAGGACCGCATCCTGTTGGCGCAGATTCCCGTGGCGCCGTAGTGCTCCACCCGCGGGCGCTGCGTTGGGTGTGAGCACCACCAAGACAGGCATTCGCATTGGGTGCGTCACAAAAAGGGGTTGCGTCACAACACGTGGGCGGCGCGGGCCTCCTCCAGCGTGTACTCCGGCCCGGTAGGGGTGAAGGGGCCTGTCTTTTGGACGAGCCACGCGCAGGAGCCCGAAGGCAGGTAGAAGTCCTCCTCGAAGGGGGAAAGTCCCAGGTGGCGTAGGTAGTCCTTGAGCATCTCAAAGGTGAAGCGGTCCCTCACCCGGCGTGCCTGGTACTGCTTCACCTGCTCGAAGGGGAAGGGCTCACCCGACTGCTCGAAGACCCAGTGTCCGCCGTCATTGGCCACCTCCACGGCGCGGACATAGTTGTTGAGTTTGCCCGGCTGCTGTGGACCGAACACATCCAGCATGACCGCGCCATAGCGGCCTCGGTCCCCGCGCAGGGTGTGGGGCACGGCGACGACCCGCAGGCCCCGGATGCTCAGCCTGCGGGCCATGACGCTCATGGCGCTGGCGGCATCCGTCCCGGTCCATTGGTTGGTGACGTAGGCGGTCCAGGCGCTGCGCGTGGGGATGAACAGGCGCCGTTGGGTTTCCCCACCACTGAGGGGCAGCAGATGGGAGAGGGCTGGTTCCAAAGGGCCCGCGACGGGCAGTACCTCAATGGTGAAGCCACGGGACGTCGCCAGCCCTCGCTGCCACGTAGCGAAGGCTTGCGCCGCCTGCTCCGCTCCCAACTCCAGAAAGCCCATCTCTGAAGTGACAGGCGCCCAGCGGTCCTCGAGCAGCAGCCTCTGCATCTCCTGCGTCATGGAGGCACACCTTCTGGCTCAGGAATGATGATCCGGATGACTTCGCCCTCCGGGTTGTTGGCGGTGAGGCGCGACTGGTGGCGAGGGCCACGGTCCGAAGTCGGTGAGTCGTACTCCACAGAGTAGCGGCGGTTGTTGTAGTCGAATTGGAGGTCCGGCCGATTGATTCCCACACGCTGGCCGTTCGTGAACGTCAGTTGCTGCTGGTTCACCCGAATGTTCTCGGCGCCTAGCTCGTTCTTCAGGTACTCGATGTCCCTCTGGAGTTGCGCATTTTGCCTGGGGCTGGGGCTGATGGGACGGTCCGTCTTGAGGAGTTTGGGTACTTTCGGGTTGACGGTGACATCCTGACGCAGGCGTGGGCCGGCGGACACCTGCGGCGTTGGGTTCATGCCCGTGAGGGCTTGGACCAGTTCGGGTGAGGGCGCGAACGGGCCCGGTGCCGGAGGGGGCGGAGCTGGCGCCGGAGCGGGCTCTGGCGTAGGCGCCACGGCTCGCGGCGGAGCGGGCGGAGCCTCTCCCTTGCCAGGAGCCACCGGCTCCACCGGCTCTGGAACACCCCACCCGGGCACCGGCCGCGTGGCGGTCATCAACTTGCCAGTGGCCACGCCCACCGCCAGCGCCGTGAAGAACTCTTGGGCCGCGCCGAGCTGGGACACCTCCTGGCCCGTGAACATCTCCTGGCCACTGGCCATCTGCCACCCGCGCTCCAGCGCGAAGTGCAGCGGGTTGCTATCCCTCGCCACCTCATACCCCGTCAGGAGGAGCCGAAGGGTAGTGGGGTGCGTCATGACGTAGTGCTTGACGATGCGCCGCCGGTTCTCCCAGTGGGCATACCCCTCGGCGGCGGCCATTCCTGCTCCCAGCCGGCGTTCCATGTCCTCGGTCTGCTCGGGGGTAAGGCCCTCCAGCGTCACCCGCGGCCACATGCGGATGGGCGCGGGTACTGTCTCCGCGCTCATCGTCTCGATGTACTTGCGTTCCCACTGGGACAGCGGGTGGGTCCACTGCAGCATGGCCTGTCCGCCGGGGCCCGAGGCCCACCAGGACAGGACGTACCCGGGTTTTCGCAGGAGCAGAATCTGCTGAATCACATCCCGCTCGGCGGAGGGGGCGTGCGCCACCTCCGAAGGAGCAGGCGAGAGCCCCGCCACGCTCAGCTCTGCTGCGGACGAAGGGCCCGGGCTCTGCTGCGGGAAGGCACCTGCTGGACTGTGGGCGGACTGCTGCGCCCATGAGCGCTGAGGCGGGGCCAGAGCAGGAGCGTGGGACGGGGCGCCGAAGCCGAAGAGGAGGCCCACCCCGAGGGAGACCACCCCCTCGCCTTGCGCGAATCGGGAGGGCGGGAACGCGTACACGCCAGCCACGCCCAGCTCCAACCCAATGCTCCCGCGGATGGCGTGCACCCCGGCTTCGCCCCCAGCGCGCAGCCGTGGAGCCCCCCAGGAGCGGGGAGTGAGGGCCGCTCCACCCATGGCTTTGAAGTACAGCGGCCCCTCGCCCGTGAAGCGCGCCAACGCGTCCGTGGACAGCTCCCACGCTCCGGCGGAGGTGGCCGGGGGCAGCACCGTCAACCGCACCCCTATGCCCTGACCTGCCTCCCACAAGCCCCACAGGCTCACGCTGTACGAGGTGCGCGGCGCCCAGGAACTGCCCAGCGCGGTGCCCTGCGAGACACCCGCCCCCACCACTGCCCGCATCGGGCTCGTCTCATCAGAGGCGTGCGCCCCAGGCGCGACGAACAAAGCCAGCAGCAACAGGCTGACAGCCGCAGGGAACCGCGAGGGCGGGTGCGCTCCCGGACTTCCTTCGAGCTCTCGCACCTTCTGCCACAGGTTCATGAGCCCTCCTGTTGTGAGCAGGAGGGCAGGCTACGGGGACGCTCCACGGCAGAGGAGGGCGCACCAGGTGGTGCCGCCTCTCCGCCCCGCGCACTCACCAGGTGAGCCGCTCTGGACACACGCCCCACAGGCTGGGGTGGTCAGACATGAGGGGGGGGGCAACCGAGCGGGGATGTGCTCAGGCGCAGCGGAGCGCAGGGCCTCGTCATGCCACCTGCCACATCATCTGGCGCTATGATTCCGACCCACCCTCCTGGCCGGAACCGTGTGCCTGCTTCCGACTGGTCGGAACCGTGCGTCTGCTTCCGACTGGTCGGAACCGGGACACAGCCGTGGCGTCATTGTGGGTGAGTGAGCGCACAGCGTGCTCGGACGGGTCGGCGACAGCTCCGCCGTGTCGGCGGCGGTCTCCGACGTGTCGACTTTGTGTCGAACGGGGCGGCCACGCTCCCCAGCGCCCCCTCAACTCGGTAAGTGGTGGCCCCGTGTTCCTCAAGTGCAGGGACACGGGGCCGTCGCGCTTCTGAGAGGTTGGAGACTGACTCTCAGGGCGAACCTTGCTCTTTCTGCCCTGCGGCCCGGCTCCGCCCGATGGCGGCTCCGCAGGGACTCAGGAGATGCCCTTGCGCAGCCGCTCCCAGTCGAAGTTGGCCGACGGATCGCTCTTGCGGCCCTTGGGCACCGCCACGTCCTTGTGGCCGACGATGTTGCTCATCGGCACGTTGTACTGCTGCTTCAAGTAGCCGGTGAGCTGGGTGAGCGACTTCATCTGTGCCTCGGTGTACGGCGTCTTGCCGCCGCCGTCGTTGACGATCTCGATGCCGATGGAGCGGCCGTTCACGTCGGTGGGCACGCCATGCAGCTCGCCCTTGCCCGCGTGCCAGGCGCGCTTCTGGTCGTTCACCAGCTGGTAGATCTTGCCGTCGCGGTCCACCATGTAGTGCGCGGACACCTCACTCTTGGGGTTGCGCATGTGGGCCAGGTCGCCCGCGCCGTTGTTGGAGGCGGTGTGGTGCAGGACGATCGTGTCGATGTCCTTGCCGCCACGCTCGTTGAAGTTGGGCGAGGGCGCGTTGATGACGGGGGGCTTCTTGAAAGTGCCGTTCGAAGGCGTCGTCGGGGTGGGGGCGGTGGGGCCGCCCAGCTTGCCCAGCTCCTTCTTCAGCGCGGCGTGGGTGAGGTCGCCGTAGTAGCCGGTGGTGGGCAGCTTGTGGTCCGCCTGGAACTTCTTCACGGCGGCCTCGGTCTTCGGGCCGAAGGTGCCCGGGCCGGTCGCCACCTGGGCCGCCGTCATGTACTTCAGCTTCACCAGCGCGTCCTGGAGCTGCTTCACCTGGGGACCGGAGTCGCCCTTGCTCAGGCCGGCGGGGGGAGCGGTGGGGGTGCTGCGCGAGGCTGCTGCGGCCGTGGTGGTGGCGGCAGTGCGGTTGATGGTGGTCATGGGAATCTCGGGAAAGGGGGGGAAAAGCTTTCACCCATTATCGTTCTCACCGGCTGAGAGTTGCGCGGGGGCCGGAAAATGAGCGGATCACGCAACTCGGCAGATTTCCTGGAGAGTGGGGGCATTTCACGCGGAGTCACGCTGGCTCGGGCGCAGCCGTTCTCTCATTCCATGGACGAAGGAATAGAAGGTGGGCAGCGCCAGCAGGGTGAAGACGGTGGACGTGAGGAGTCCGCCGATCATCACCACGGCCAGGGGCCGTTCGATCTCCGTGCCGTGCAGCGGCAGCACCAGCAGCGGCAGCAGGCCGAGGATGGCGGTCCCCGCGGTCATCAGCTTGGGCCGGACGCGTCCGAGGCTCGCCTCTCGTATGGCCTCGGGGAAGGGACGGCCCCGGGCCAGCAGGTCCTTGGTCTGGGCCACCAGCACCAGGCCATTCTGGACGGCGATGCCGAACAGCCCGATGAGGCCCACGAGGCTGGAGACGTTCCAGGTCTCTCCGGCGATGAGCAACGCGAGGATTCCGCCCACGAAGGCGTCCGGCAGCGTGGCGAGGATGACGAGCGCCTCGGCCAGGGAGTCCAGCGCCAGGTACAGCAGGATGAAGACGCCCAGGATGGCCACCGCGATGGCGATCGCCAGCGACTGCGCGGCCCGCTCCTGGCTCTCCACCCGACCGCCCACGTCCAGGAAGTAGCCGGTGGGCAGCTTCAGCTCCGCCGCGAGCTTCTGCCGGGCCTCGGCCGCCGTGCTGCCCAGGTCTCTGCCAGAGACGCTGGCCTCCACGGCGATGCGCCGGCTGCCCGCCTCGCGGCGGATGCTGCCCGCGCCGAAGGTCTCCTCGAAGGTGGCCAGCTGGCTCAGGGGGATGCGGGTGCCGTCATGTCCATCCACCCAGAGGTTCCGCAGCGCGTTGAGGTCGCCCCGGCGGTGATCGGCCAGCCGCAGCACCAGGTCGTAGCGCCGCTGGCCTCGCCACACCTGGGAGGACTCTTCGCCCACCAGCCCGACGCGCACCGCGCGGATCACGTCTCCGGGGGTGAGGCCCACGCGGGCCACGGCGGTGCGATCCACGGTGATGCGCAGCTGCGGAAGGCCGCTGAGCTTCTCCACGCGCAGATCCTCCACGCCTCGGACCTTCGCGAGGGTGTCGCGGGCGCGATCGGCCAGGGTCGAGAGTGTCTCCAGATCCGGGCCGAAGATGCGCACGGACAGGTCCGCGGGGCTGCCGCCCAGGCCCTCGTCGATGCGCATGCCCAGGGGCGTGGTGAAGAGGACGGACACGCCGGGCACCTTCTCCACGGCCTCGCGCAGCTCCGCCTCCAAGGTGTCCATGCCCCGCGTTCGATCCTTCTTCAGGACGACCAGCACATCCGAGAGGGTGTGCGGCATCGGGTCCTCGGTGCGCTCGGCGCGCCCTGTGCGGCGGACCACCTCCTCCACCTCGGGGAACTCGCGCAGCACGTCCTCCACCCGGTGGTTGAGCCGATCCACCTCCTCCAGCGAGGCCTCCGGCGGTAGGACGGTCTGCAGGAGGAGCGCCCCCTCGTCCAGCCGGGGCATGAAGTCGCTGCCCACCGCGAAGGCCAGCCCCAGGGCGGGCACGGTGATGGCGAGCGCCACCAGCCGGACGAGTCCGGCCCTGCGCATGCACGCATCCAGCAGCGGCGCGTAGAACGCCTTCACCCTGCGGATGAGCCAGACGTCCTCGGGCTGCTCGGGCTTGGGGGCGCGTAGCAGCAACCCGGAGGCCACGGGCACCAGCGTGAGCGCTAGCACCAGCGAGGCGGCGAGGCAGGCGACCACGGCCGCCGCCAGCGGCTGGTACATGCGGCCCTCGATGCCCGTCATGGCGAACAGGGGAACGAAGACGGCCACGACGATGAGGGTGGCGAAGGCGATGGGGCGGCCCACCTCCATGGCTGCGGCGAGCGCCTCCTCGCGGACGGACCTGCGGCCGCCACCTTCTCGGAGATCGTGGATGATGTTCTCCGTGACGATGATGGCCGCGTCCACGAGCAGGCCCACGGCGATGGCGAGGCCTCCCAGGGTCATGGTGTTCAGGCCGATGCCCGCGGTCTTCAGCAGGATGCCCGCCAGCGCCAGGGACAGGGGGAGGGTGAGGGTGACGATGAGCGCCGCGCGCCAGTCCCCCAGCATGCCAAAGAGGACGAGCACCACCAGGAAGGCTCCGAGGAGAATGGCCCGGCTCACGCCGCCGAGCGCGGAGTCCACCAGCTCTGACTGATCGTACACGACGCGCAGGTGCACGCCGGGAGGGAGGCCTTGGCGCAGCTCGGCGATGGCCTCGCGCACCCGGGCGGCGACCCGGATCGTGTCTGCCCCGAACTGCTTGCTGATGCGGCAGCTGACCACCTCGCCCTTCAGCCGGTGGGCCATGCCCCGGCGCAGGGCGGGGGCCTCGCGGACCTCGGCCACGTCTCCGAGCAGCACGGGCGTTCCGGCTCGCATGGCGACCACGGTGCTGCGCAGCTGCTCCACCGTCTCGGCCCGCCCGATGGCGCGCACCGTCCACTCCGTCGGGCCCTGCACGAGGAAGCCGCCCGAGGCGTTGAGGTTGGCGCCCTCCAACGCATGCTGCACGTCCCCGAGGCTGACCCCGCGGGCCATCAGCTGATCCGGATCAAGCAGCACCTGGAACTGCCGCAGGTACCCGCCCAGGCGCTCCACCCCGGCCACGCCTGGGACGGCGAGCAGCCGGTTCCTCACCTCGAACTCGGCCAGGTCGCGCAGCGTCATGAGATCCGCGGCGCCTGGGTCCGCCTCCAGGGTGAACTCGAACACCTCGTTGAGCCGTCCGGTGAGGCTGGAGACGAGCGGTGCGTCCGTGCCGGGGGGCAGCTCGTTCTGGGCCTGAGCCACCCGCTCGGCGATGAACTGGCGGCTGCGGTAGTAGTCCGCATCCGGCTCGAACTCCACGGTGAGCTGGGTGACGCCGAGCTGCGAGGTGGAGCGGATGCGGCGGACCTCCGGCAGGCCCGCGAGCGCCACCTCCATGGGAATCGCGACAGCCGTCTCCAACTCCTCGGCGCCCATGGCGGGGTTCTGCACGATGACGTTGAAGATGGGCGCGGACAGGTCTGGGAAGACGTCGCGGCGGAGGTTGCTGAGCGCCACCGCGCCGAAGGCGGAGAGGGCCAGGGCCAGCACCACGGTAAGGCCGGGCCGGGAGAAGGACGCGCGGAGGATGCGGTTGACCACCGAGGGGCTGCCGTCAGTGCCCATGTTCGTCTCCTCCGCCGCTGGACTTCTCCACCTCGGCCTTCAGGAGGAAGGCGCCTTCCACCACGACTTGCTCGCCGGCCTTCAACCCCGCGAGCACCTCCACCTCGTCTCCCAGGGGACGGCCACGGCCCACCTCGCGCCGCTCGAAGACACCGGCCTCGCGGGTGGGGATGAAGGCCACCCAGCCGTTCTCCAGTCGCTGGAGCGCAGAGGCGGGCACCGTGGTGATGGAGGCGGTGCCCTTCAGCGGGAGCGAGGCCGAGGCGGACATGCCCGGCCGGAGCAGCCCCTCGCGGTTGTCCAACTCCAGCCGCACGGGGATGGTGCGCGAGGCGGCATCCACCTGCTGGCCCACATGGCCGACCTTCGCGGAGAACTCCTGGCCGGGGAAGGCCGCGAAGGTGACTCGCGCCTCGCCGCCCGGCTGGAGGCGCACGGCATCCCGCTCGAACGCATGGGCGATGAGCCACAAGGAAGACAGGTCGCCCACGCGGAAGAGGGGCTGGGACGGATCCGCCATCTGCCCGAGCCGGGCGTTGCGCTCGATGACGGTGCCCGCGATGGGGGCGCGCAGCACGAACCCGGGAGCCTCGGGCCCGCTGGTGCGCTCCGCTCCGTCCGAGCCCAGGGCCACCAACTGCGCACGGACTGCGGAGACCTCGGCCTCGGCGGCGGTGGCCTCGGCCTCGGCGGCTTGGACTTCCTTCTGGGCGACGATGCGCTCGGCGGCGAGGGTGCGCTTGCGCTCGGCGGCCTGCCGGGCGGCGGTGGCGCGGGCCTGGGCGGCCTGGAGCGCGGCGCGGGCCTTGCCCAGCTCGGGGCTTCGCAGCTCCGCGAGCCGCTGGCCCTGCTGGACCTGCTGGCCGGTGTTCACGGCGATGGCGCTCACGCGCGCGGGGATGGGAGAGGCCACCTCGGCATAGGCGTCCTCGCTGAAGGTCAGCTCTCCCAGCACGGTGATGGTCTCGCTGCTGGGGCGTGCCTTGACGGGCGCGGTGGTGACGCGCAGGTCTCGGAGCATGTCCGGAGCAATGCGGACGTGAGCCTCGCCCGGAGTGTCGGCGTGGTCATGGTCTTCGCCCTCTGCTTCGGGAGCGTGCGGAGCCTTGGCCGGAGGCGCCTCGCGGTTGCACGCGGACAGGAGGAGCAGGGAGAGCAGCGCGAGCGGAAGGGGCTTCATGGAAGGGCTCCTGTCTCCACCGCGAGCCGGGTGCGGGCCAGCGCCGCTTGGAGGAGGCTGTCGAGGTAGGCGGCCCGGGTCTCCAGCACATCCCGGCGCACGAGGAGGAACTCGGCGAGGCCCATCTCTCCGGCCTCATAGGAGCGGCGGGCGAGGGACTCGTTGTCTTCCAGCAGCGGGAGGGCCTCGCGCTCGAGGAGCTCCACGGCCTGCTGCTGCTTGCGGTAGCGGGCGAGGGCCGCCTCCACCTGGACTTCCCGGGCGCGGCGCGCGGCCTGGAGCACGCCTTGGAGGCGGTGCACTCGGGCCTCGCCGGAGACGCGGGCCTCCTGGCCTCGGGAGAACAGCGGCACGGGCACGCTCAGGGTGCCGAGAACAGCGGACTCATGGGCCTCTCGCTGGTAGCGAACCCCTAAAGAGACCTCCGGCCAGGCCTCGCTCCGGCCGAGCCGGAGGTCTGCCTCGGCCTGGGCCAGCTCGGCCTCCAGAGCGGCGAGGTCCGGGCGGGGCGGGCCGCCCAGCATGGGGGGCAGGGGTTGGGAGGCGAGGGAGTGCAGCTCACCGCGCACGCCCAGGGGCTGTTGAGCGGTGAACCCGAGCAGCACGCGGAGCTCGCCCAGGAGCGAGGCCTCCTCTCCTTCGGTGCTCGCCACCTCTGCCCGGGCGCGTGCGAGCGCCACGCGGGCCACGTGGACATCCACCACGGGAACGTCCCCGGCCTCGAAGCGATGCTGGGCGGCCTGGGCCGTCTGCTGGGCCGCGTCCTCCGCTGCGCGGGCCAGTACTCGCCGCTCCCGGGCGTGCACCGCGCGCAGGAAGGTGGCCATCACCTCGCCGAGGACGAGGCGTTCGGTGTCCTGCTGATGGGCGCTCTCACGAGTGAGGCCGGAGCGTGCGGACTCCAAGCGGGCACCTCGCTTGCCGCCCAGCTCGACGGGCTGGGAGAGGCCCACGGCCCAGTCCAAGCTCTGCTCGCCGCCGGAGCGGGTCCGAGGGCCCGCTTCGGTCTGCAGGGTGGGGTTGTCGCGCAGCCAGGGGGAGGCACCGGCCACAGGCCCTTGGGCCTCGGCCACACGGCCGCGGGCCTCCAGCACAGTGGGGGCCTGCTGGCGAGCCAGGGCCAGGGCCTCTTCGAGGGTGAACTCGGACGGCTGGGCCGCACCTGCGCGCGGCCAGAGGCATGCGGCGGCCAGCCCGAAGGCGGCCGTCGCGAGACGGGGAGACATGGGTGAAACCTCGCGGAAGACAGACGAGCGTCAGGGGCAGGCGGACCCGGAGCGCTCCACGGGTGCACCTGTCCTGGTCTCAGAGGAGGAGGGGACAGCGAACGGGGGTCTACGCGAGGGAGAATCGGGGGACGTGGAGGATGTCACCCGTGTGCGCTGACAGCGGCTCTTGCTCCTTCTCTTCGAGAAGGAGCGTGCTGGGCGGGCTCACGAGGATCCACGCGGTGCGGTTGAGGGCCACGGGGCGCGGATGCGCACAGCAGGTGCAGTCGGCGCACTCGGGGCTGCACTGCCCCCGCGAGTCATCATCCGGACAGTTCTGCGAGCAGGCCTCGCCGGAGGAGAGCGCGGGCACGAAGCCCGAGCCGCTCACCGAGGCGAAGAGCAGCGCGATGACGCAGAGCCAGATCCGAAGCACGCGGGGAGTGTAGCAGAAGGGGAAAAAACCAGAGCGGCCCTGTAAGCCGAGTTTTGTTCCCTCCCCTTTCGAGGAGGGCGGCGAACATTCGTCTAGGGCCCTGGTTGCCCAGGGGCCTCATCAGCGAGCAACCCGAGCGCAGCGGACGGGCCATCCTTGTCCCCCGGACTGCGGGGACGCGCTCCTATTGGCTCTTGCTCCAGGTGGGGTTTACCGTGCCGCCCGAGTCACCCCGAGCGCGGTGCGCTCTTACCGCACCGTTTCACCCTTACCCGCCCCTTGCGGAACGGGCGGTTTGTTTTCTGTGGCACTGTCCTGCGAGTCACCTCGACTGGCCGTTAGCCAGCACCCTGCCCTCTGGAGCTCGGACTTTCCTCCCGCCACCCGTTCCTGCAGTGGCCGGCGTTCACCCGGGCCGCTCTGGCGGTCCACCTCTTACAACAGGTGAGGGGCAGGGGTCACTTCTGGTGGGGAGCTTACAGTGTGGGTGAAGCCACCGGGCGGAGAGTTAAGCTGGCCGCCGTGAGGGCAGGCTTCTTCTGCGCTCGTTCGGGCTCATCCACGAGGATGGGGGCTGCGAAGCGAGCGGCTCACGGAGGGTTCAAATGAAAGATGCGGGGCGTGCTCTGCTTGTCTGGCTGTTGGTCGCGCTTGCGAGCCTCACGGTGGTGGGATGCTCCTCGGGGGCGCATTCCGCCACGAGCCGGCCGGGAGAGGCGAGCCAACTGGGCGCCGCGAGCCAGCCCATCTACCTGGCGCAACTTTCCTGCTTGGACACGGAGAGTTGCTGCATCTTGAGGGATCCGCTGACTGCGGCGAACCGCTGCATGGTCAGCCCAGCGCGGATTACCGAGGTCCTCAACGGCGTGAAGACGGTCTACGGGACCACGAACGCTAGAGCGGTGACGCTCAAAGATGAGGCGCAGGAGAAGGAGGACACCCGGTTCGCCGAAGCCGCCGAAGCTGAAGGAGAGGCCGCGCCCGAGCCCCCTAACTGCCAGGGACAGAATCACCACGTCATCTCCCGGCCTATCGCCAAGGTACTGGAGGAGCACCGGACTCTGAGCGGGTTATATGAGCCAAGGGATGAGCGCTACGTGGCCAAGGCGAAGGACAAGGAATCGCACTGCGGCTATCAGAAATGGCACCGAGATGTGGACCTGGAGGTCATCAGGTGGCTGAGAGCCCGGGAGAGTGCAACTCAGAAGGAGTTTGAGGCGTTCCTGCGAGAGATCTACAACCGCAAGGACATGCTTGAGAGGTTTCCCAATGGCTTCGGCCCTGTCAGCTGAACCGCGCTTCTTTGTGCTCGAGCCAGAGGTGTGGGGGGCTCACGACACCTCTTTCGAGAAGGCTGGGCCCGCCAACCGAGGCGACGCCCCGCATTGCCCTCGGTGCGGCGAGCCCATCGGGATGCTTACGTGGCTGCCCCCATACCGCGCCGAGTTGGAACTGCATGGTGCGGGTTTCGGGGACTTCCTGGAGGGCCCCGGCCGTGAGGTCCTCCTCTCCGAACGCTTGGCGGAGGCGTTTCAGAAGGAAGGGCTGACAGGGCTGCTCGGCTTTCACCCCGTCGAGGTGGTACGCCTGCGCGGGAGGCGGAAGAAGTTCAATGCTCTCACCGTCCCTCGCTATGTCGTCGCCACGCCCTGCCTGGGCAGTGGAGCAGTGGACGAGGCCCGGAGCCGCCTGCGCCATACGAAGCCCGTCACATGCCCGGAATGCCGCTCTGGAGGACTGGACTCCATCCATGGCTTCGCGCTGGAATCTGGTACATGGAAAGGCGAGGACGTGTTTCGTGCTAGAGGCTTTCGCGGATGCATCGTTGGCTCTGAGCGCTTCGCCGAGTTCGTCAAGCGCCACGGCTTCACGAACATGAAGTTCACACCCACGGAGGAGTACGTTTGGGATCCGCTTCACAAGGGTCCGCCCGATACCTCTTCGGCCACTCCCACTTGAGGTTCATCCAAACGGAGCGACTCGTTCATGATCGATCACACGGGCATTGGCGTTGAGGACGTTCCCAGATCCGCTGCGTTTTATGATGCGGCGTTGGGTGCGCTGGGGATGCGCCGTGTCATCGAACTCCGGGAGAGCGATCGTCTGGACGGCGTTGGCTATGGAGTTGACTATCCTGTCTTCTGGATTGACCGCTTTCATCCGCACAGCGTGAAGCAGCACACGGCGTTTGCCGCGAAGAGCCGCGCCGAGGTGGATGCGTTCTACGCGGTAGCCCTGCGTGCCGGTGGGACAGATAACGGCGCTCCGGGGCTGCGTCCAACGGAGAAGGGCTATCCGGCTGGGTACTACGCGGCCTTCGTGCTCGATCCCGATGGCAACAATATGGAGGCCATCTACAGAGAACGTCAGGCTCGGTCCTGACTGGACGGAGGGTCTGCTCGCTCAGCAAGGCCCGCTGGGAGGACATGTTCTGGGACATCTACCGGATCGAACCGCTGACCGATGATCCGGCGGAGCGCTCCCGACTGGAGACCCGGGAGTTCTGAAGTGGGGGCCCAGCGCAAGGGCGGCTCTTCATGCGAGCCCTCTACCTCCCGGCGCCATGGAACCCCTGGGCCCGTTTGCTGTGGGCGTTCATCCGATTCCGTGAGGGAGTGCGCCGGCGCCGGGGCGAGGAGTCCTTCGCTCAGCGCTACTGGGGGTGCTCCGGCACGTGAGCCGCCCTTCGCAGCGCTACCGGACGGGAAGGGGTATGGAAATACCTACCGCGGGCGCGAACTTCACATGAATACCTGAGTTCGAGTCAGGCGGTGGTCGATGGCGTGCGGGACGTAGGGAATCGGTAGTGCGCAAGGCCAGACGCCTCCTGAATCTCATTCAAGATCGGTGTCCACCACTCGGAGGCCTGGAGGATGAGTGCTCCGAAGTGATGGGTCTGATGATAGCTCGCGGTCGCGTAGGCACTGGCGCCCTCCGTCGTTTGAGGCACTAGGATGAAGCCAGCCCGAGCGGGTTGCCCATGCCAACGGAGTGAGTCCCGGTACACATGAAGATCCGCCAGCCCTTGGTGAATGGCGTCACGACTGGAACGGTACTTGGCATCCAGTACGATCCACCCCAGCGGCTTGTCCTCACGCAGGATCAGGAGGACATAGTCAGGGCGTCGCTCACCACTCAGGCTCTGGAAGTGCAGGCCTTGCTCGGACCAAGCCGTGAACGTTCGCTGGTAGTGCAGTTCTAGCACCAGTCCATTCACCGAGGCGGCTCGCCAAACACATCCGAAAGGTGGACGCTCCAACAGCCCAGAGCTACGGGGAGGCGTGCTCGTGCAGGTCCACGCCTCCCCGAGCTCCCGCGAAAGTCCACCCGCCAGTCGGTAGAGGGCCAGCAACTCGAACAGCTCGTAGGTATACCCAAGGCTGGAGGAGAAGGCGCCCTGCTCATCCAGTTGCATGCCTGGATCCAACAGGCGCTGGGCCAGGCGCTGAACCCTCGCGTAGCTGGGATGATCGATCACGGCCTGCAATGAGCCTGGGCCAAGAGGCTCGGGAAGCACGCCCTTGAATGGGACGCGCCCCAAAGTTGCTTCAATCTCCTCTGTCGCGGCATCCAGCACATGGGCGTACTCAATCGCCCGGGGCTCTCGGCCCGAAATCTGGTGAAAGGCCTTGGAACTGCGCCGAAGCGTTCGCAGCAGTCGCTCAAGCAGGTAGCTCAGGTAGCGGGTGGCTGGGTGATCCAGCGTGCTCTGGATGCGGCGCTGTTCGATGAAGACGCCAGAATCGGCCGACTGCGTGGGCGAGGAAGGCCGAACTGCACCCAGGGCTCGTGGGTGAGCCACCAGCCACCGGAAGCTGGCGGGATCCACGCGCCGGTTGGCGGGCAGTCGCTCCAGGACGCGTTCTCGCCGCGTCCAGCTCAGCGGATCGAGCGCCAGCCTGCGGAGCGCCTGGAGCAGTGCTGGCAACTCCGCGTCGATGACGCTCGCATGCACCAGCATTGGCGACTCGTCGGCTCGAGTCGCAGCATGGGAGCCCGGCCCCAGTCCCCAGGGCAGATCCTTGGAGATAGCAACCAGCTCCGCCAGCATCTCCCGGTAGGCATCCACGCCCAGCTTGCCGGGATGGGGACTCACATCGAGCGCCTCCGTCTGTTCTGTCTGTCCTGCTTGTACCAGGAGCCGCGCCCGGCCTGCCCACGTCTCGATGCTCAGCCGGAAGCAGGTCTCAAGCACATTCCCTTCCTGGGTAACGTGCTCAAGCGTGAGCATCGCCCCCGCGAGGGTGACCGCTGCGGGTGTGGACGCACGCACACGGATGCGAAGGTCATCACCCTCCCGAGCGGACCAACTCCCGTCCGGAAGTCGCTCCAAGGGCACATGGACGGACTTCTCCCGACGCGTGATCAGGATGTCCATGTGCTCACATCCAGAAGCGGGCTACGCCCAGGCTCTCAAGGGACCGCCTCATCTGCTCGACCTTCTGGGCCGAGTTCTGGAGCTTCTCGCCCTGGCAGATCCGAAGCACTTCAGCGAGCGCCTGAGGCAGCGGGCCGCTGTCATCACCCCGCAGCTTGGGGAGCACCTTGGCCAACACTGCGGCATCCAGTGCCTCTTGCAGAGGAAGGGAGCTGACCGCGCTACAGAAAGCAACCACCTCCTGGCAGGTGCGATAGCCGAAGTGTCGCCGCGCAGGGACGAGCGCCTTCTGCAGCTTCTCCAGCACGGGCATTACTCGTTGCAACATGTCCGCCGAAGTGCCTGCCTCTAGGGCCCGAGCCTGCCACGCCGCGAGGTCCACGTCCCACAGTTCGAATGAGAACGCACGATCCAGCACCTTGTCGGAGAAGGCGTGGGTGGTCTCATCCATGTTGACCGTCCCGATGATGAAGAGGTTGCGGGGCCATGGCACGCGGGGTTCGACGCCATCAATCCGGTCGCGCTCGTTGTGGATCTGGAGCTCGCCCTTGCCTTCCATCGCGGTAAGGAAGGGGGCGAAGTAATGCTCGACCCGCGCCAAGTTCATCTCGTCCAGGCAGAGAAAGTAGGGCAGCGTCGGGTTCTGGGAGGCCCTCAGCACCAACTCAAGTGCCTCCGTCTCCTCGAAGCGCGGCTTGGCCGAGATCGGGTTGTAATAGCCGAGTAAGCCCGTGGGGTCAGTCCAGTCCGGCCGGACGGAAACCTCGCAGTAGTGGTCGGCCGGGTTGAGTTCGAGGGCTTCGCAGTACGCACGAGCGTACGCTCGCGCCAGAGAAGTCTTCCCGGTTCCGGAGAGCCCTGCCAGCAGCACGAACCGTTTGCCGTCCAACGCGCGGAGCGCCGCATCGAAGAGATGGACGAAGCTGGTGGGATAGACCAGTCCCTTCAGCTCCTTATCGTTCTGGAAGCGCTCGCGGATCTTTTCAAAGGGCGCGGGGCGAAGCCCCGCCCCGAGGGTGGGACCCGGTATGATCACCGTGCCTTCAGCAGGAGAGGGATCATCGATGATGGAGGTGGGACCCCACTTCGTTTCAAGGTCCGCAGGGAGACCACTTGCCCAGTAGGAGCCTGGCTCTGTCAGGATGACGCGCTTGTCAGCACCCCCGATCTCCTCCACCAACCCGATCTCTTTGGACCAGGTGAGCACGTCGTTCGGCACCCGCGGGGTCGTCCATCGCGGATACCAGGTGAGGAGCCGCTCAACGATTTCCGAACGCACCAGTCCGCCTGGCTTGTCCTTCAGGATCCAGAGGACCTGAGCAAAGCCGAAGATCTGACCGACGAGGATGGGGGCCAGCACTTCGCTGGGCTCCTCACCATCAAGGAGTTGCTGCCCTCGTGCACTAGGCCGGAATGCATTGTCCCGGAATTCGATCACCCCCAGGTTTGTCCGCAGCACGGAGAGGTACATTTCCAGGGAAGAGTTCTTCAGCCCCGGAAAGAGGTCGCGAATGGCTTCCAGCATTTCTTCCCGGGTAGTGCCCGTCTCGGTGGAGCGCACCAGCCGCATCACCGTGTTGATGGCCCGAGGGATGTAGAAGAGCCCCTTCCGTTGCTCCTCGAAGGGGAGCAGCTTCAGGCGTGGCGCGTCCGTTCCGGATTTGGATGGGTCACCCGGGACAGGGGCCTCCTCGAGTTCAGAGATGTTCTCTTCCTCGGCCAGCTCGTAGAGAAGCCAGGAGAACATGCTCTGTTCAACGTGCCCACGGAGGCTCGAAGGTTCTCCGAGAGAGTCTTGCAGCCTCTGCCGGATCACCACCTGCTGGGCAATGGTGCCCATCCCGCCCTTCTTCATCCCAAGATAGCGCCGGACAACGTGCGTGCGGTGCTGGTCGAGGAGGCAGAGTACGTTTCGAGGGAACAGACCGGCAAAGATCCGGATCAACCGAGCTCCTGGTCTCCGCTCATTGTGCTTGGGCGTCACCATTCCCATGATCTCTTCGAACATGGACTGCAACACCTTGGCGCGCTCGAGGGTGTCTTCGGGCAGTTTCTCCTGCCGCATACGGAATAGGACCTTGGCCAGCGCTGTGTCCGTGTAGGCCGAGTCGACCTGCACCATGGCGCCCATGCCCGCAGTGGAGACACCATTGTCAGTCCAGAGGAATTTCTGGAACTGGGGAGCCACCCACTCGACTTCGGTTGCGGACTGAACGCGCTCTACATAGGCGACATAGTCCTTGAGCCACTGAGGCCAGCGTTGCTCCCGAGCAGGGATGAACTTTCGCTCGTAGAGTTCCTTCAGCTTCGGCGCGTCCGGCGTCGAGATTATTATCATGAGGGTGCCCGAGAGTACTGTGGGGCGAAGTCACGGACGACACTCTTTCCACCTCGGAGAATGCCCCGACGGCCGCCTACCGTAAGAGGTAACCCATCAAGGTGAACACCCGGATGGGAACCCGGACCCCTTTGAGTGCGTGTTGACCCAACTCCACCGCCGCTTCCGGCCGGGTCAGCTGCACGAAGGCTTCGCTCATCGTCAGCGGGACCTGGAGCGGCTTGCACAGCGACTCCAGGCGGCACGCTTCGTTCACGGCGGAAGAGATGACGGTGAAGTCCAAGCGGCCCCGTGCGCCAATGTTGCCGTACATCACCTGCCCCACGTGCAGAGCCACGCCGATGGAGAGGGGCACTTCTCCCCGGGAGCGGCGCTCCGCGTTCAAGCCCTGCAACGCAGTCAGGGCCTCCTTCGCGGCCAGCAAGGCACTCTGGCATGCGCGCGGCGCGTCCCCGGCCAGAGGGAAGATGGCCAGGATGGCGTCACCGATGAACTTGAGGACTTCGCCTCCGCGCGCCATCACCGCACCGGCCACATGGTCGAAGTACTCGTCCAGGGTCTTCACCATGGCCTGCGGCGTGCTCTGCTCGGAGAGCGAGGTGAAGTCGCGCAGATCGCAGAACCAGATCGCCGCGTCGATCAGCTCGCCGCTGCCGCGCTGGAAGCTGCCCTGAGCCACCCGCTGGCCGGCATTGCGGCCCAAGTACACCTCCAGGAGCGCCTGCGTGGCATGGTAGGCCGAGACGAGCTCGATGCGCTGCGTGAGATGGGGCCCCAGATCCGTCAAGGCCGCCAGGGCTTCGTCCGAGAACCCCTCCGGCGCGCGCGTGGCCCAGGAGATGTAGCCGATGTCGCCCGTCGAGTACCGGAGGCCCTGGATGAAGTAGTCCGTTCCTCCCTGGGCTTGGAGCTCCTGGCACACGGGAAATGGCAGGTCATCGCCTGTCAGGCGCACGCGAATCGGCGGCGAGCCGT
The DNA here is from genome assembly GCF_000737315.1 of Hyalangium minutum. GTDB lineage: Bacteria > Myxococcota > Myxococcia > Myxococcales > Myxococcaceae > Hyalangium > Hyalangium minutum. The sequence continues at coordinate 156,001 of NZ_JMCB01000017.1, read as the reverse complement.
TGCGCAACAGCGGCACGGGGCTGCGCGTGAAGGTCGGCGCGTCCAGGGTCAGGCGGCTGCGATCGATGAACTTGACGCCTTCCTCCTCGCTCCACTGCACGGTGTGCCACACGAGCTCTGGGTGCTTGGTCATCAGGTTGAAGCGGCACCGCCACAGGGGCAGATCGTGGGCGCGCACCAACTCGACCAGGTCCGCCATCAAGGACAGTCCGCCGTCCCCCACGTGCCGCAAGTGCAAGAGCTGCTTCTGGATGGAGGCGAGCGCTGCGGGCGTCACGGACCGTTCTCCCGGGAGAGGGCAGTCGACGTGGCCTCGCTGCCGGCTCCCCGAGCCATACCCCATCCCAGTGGAAATGTGGCGATGTGACGCAGGACGCGGCTACAACCCGGCACCGTTACCCCCCGAGGCCCATGCCCATGAGAGAGAAGAACCTTCAGTACCTGCTGGATTGGACGTCCATCCAGGATCTGGCCGTGGAGTACGGCCAGGCCATCGACCACGGCCGAGACACCGGCGACTGGAGCCGCTGGGCGAACGTCTTCACCGACGAAGTCACCGCGGACTACACCCGCCTGGGCTTCGACCCGCTCACCCTCAAGCGGGAGCAGATGCCCGACGTGGCCAAGGGGGCCTTGAAGGCCTTCCATCGGGTCCAACATGCCACCGCCAACTGCGTGGGCCTCCGCTTCCAGAGCGACTCCCACGCCGAAGTCATGGCCTATGCGGAAGTCGCTCACTACTTCCACGCCGGAGGCGACCAGCACGAGTGGACCATCGTCGCCCGCTACACCTTCTCCGTGGAGAGAACTCCGGATGGATGGAAGATCCGCAAAGTGTTGCTGGACCCCATCCACTATCGCGGCAACCGGGTGGGCAAAGACCTGCTGGAGGGCAAGACGCTCATCTGAGGAGCCGTTCGAGCCAGGCCTCCCGAGCCGCGTTCGCTGCTTGGGAGATGGCAGCACCTGGCGCTATCTGGCTGAAGCCGTGGAACGCGCCGCCCCACACGTGCAGTTCCGCGTCTCCGCCTGCAGCCCAGATCGCGCTCGCGTAGGCCACGGCCTCGTCGCGGAAGACTTCCGCCGCCCCCACGTCGATGAACGTGGGCGGCAGGCCGCTTAGATCGGTCGCACGCGCGGGAGCTGCATAGATGGACACGTCGCCCGTTCCGCGCCGGTCCCCGAGCAAGGCCGTCCAGCCGGTCAGGTTGCTGAGGCGGTCCCAGATACCAATCCCCTGGAACTGGTGCGACGAGACGGTCTCGTTCCGATCATCGATCATCGGGCATTGGAGGAGCTGGCCGAACAGCTTCGGCCCCTGGCGGTCGCGCGCCAACAGGGTCGTGCCCGCGGACAGGCCGCCCCCGGCGCTTCCACCGAAGATGATGATCCGCTCCGGTTGGATCCGCAGCTCCTCGGCGTGTGCGGCCATCCACGCGAGTCCCGCGTAGCAGTCCTCGACGGGGATGGGATCGGGGTGCTCAGGGGCTCGCCGGTATTCGACCGTGACGCACACCGCGTCGAACTTCATCGCCCACGCCACCAGATCAGAGGCACCTGCGAACCGGTTGGCCATGACCATCCCGCCGCCGTGGACGTGATAGATGCCGGGGCCCGGCTTGGCATGGTCTTTCCGCGAGATCACCGAGACGGCGATGTCGGCCCCTTGGTAGCCGGGGATGGTGAAGTCGACGCACTGGACCGGCCGGTCGCCGATCTGCTCGGCGATCGAAGGGATGGGCATCGCCCGATATCTTTCGATCTGATCGGCGGTCATCTGGAGCGGGGTGAATCCGGCGAATGCCGGAAGGATTTGGGCGAGCTCGGGCTCGAACGGGGTCGGGGTCGGCTTCTTCTTCGTGGCGCTCATGGTCGCAGTTGGGTCAGGTTGGAATCTTTCACTTCTCCGCGCTCGTATCGGTGCCTGGGGAGCAGGCAGCAGAGCGTTGAGAAGTCTTCGATAGGCGGAGGGCCCGTTTCCCGGGATTTCAAGAAGGGGGCTGCTCCAGTTACACATCAAACATGACGGTGGGCACAAAGGCTCCGAGGTTTCTCGAAGGCTGCGGGGAGATGGGCGAGCGCATCCGCCAGCACGACTGGTCTTCCTCAGGACTCGGCCCGCCCGAGACCTGGCCCCTGCGGCTCCAAGGCTACACCGACATGATCCTGCGGATGCCCACGCCCGCCATCATCTTCTGGGGGCCCGAGCAGACGCAGATCTACAACGCGGGCTACGCCATCATCATGGGGCCCCGGCATCCTCGCTACCTGGGGGCCTCCTACCGCGAGTGCTGGCCGGACACTTACCCCACCATCTACCCGTGGATGCGGCGGGTGCTGGACGAGGGCGAGGTCATCCAGGTGGACAAGACGCTCATCCCCGTGACGCGCCACGGTTTCACGGAGGAGGCCTACTTCACCTTCTCCTTCGTTCCGCTCCGGGATGACGACGGCCGGATCAACGGCTTCCTGCAGCCGGTGAATGAAGTGACGGAGGAGGTGATCGCGGAGCGGAGGCTCGCCACGCTGCGCGCCATCGCGCCCCGGGCCACGACCCACGCCGAGGTGATGCAGGAGACCGCCGCCGCTTTCCGCGGGAACGCGCAGGATTTGCCCTTCGCCGTGCTGTACCTGTGGAACGACGCCGTGCACACGCTGGACCTCGCGGTGCACCACGGCTTGGAAATGATTCCCGAGCCGCTGCGGACGGCGGGGGAGCAAGTGTTCGCGTCGGGCGAGGCCTCGAAGGTGGAGGACTTCGAAGCGCTGCTGGGCCGCAGCCACACGGGCCCGTGGCCGGAGCCCACGCGCTCGGCCATGATTCTGCCGTTGCGGCGCTCTCCCGCCCACGCGGCCGGGGGCGTGCTCGTGCTCGGCATCAGCCCGCGCCTGCACTTCGATGAGAAGTACCAGGCGTTCTTCGAGGCCGTGGCCCGGGAACTGGCGGCCGTCATCGAGCAGCAGCGCGCTCAGCAGGCCCTGCGGGAGAGCGAAGCCCTGCTGCGCACCACCTTCGCGTCGCTCGCCGAGGGAATCAGCTTGCAGGACGCGGATGGGACGATCCGCTTCTCGAACACCGCTGCGGAGCGGCTCTTGGGCCTCACCGCGGATCAGCTGAGTGGCCGCACCTCGGAGGATTCACGCTGGCACGCCATTCGTGAGGACGGCAGCCCCTTCCCAGGAGAAGAGCATCCGCCCATGGTGGCCCTGAGGACCGGCCAGCCGCAGCTGGGCAAGGTGCTCGGGGTCCGCCGGTCCGACGGCAGCCTCGTGTGGTTGGCCATCAACGCCCTGCCTCTGCCAGGGCGAGAGGATGGCTCACCGGGAGGCGTGGTGAGTTCCTTCTTCGACATCACCGAGCGGAAGGCGGCGGAGGCCCGCATCCGTGAGCTCAACGCCACCCTCGAGCGGCGGGTGGCGGAGCGGACCCGGGAACTGGAAGAGGCCAACCGGGAGTTGGAGGCCTTCAGCTACTCGGTGTCGCACGACCTGCGTGCCCCGCTGCGTCACATCACCGGCTTCGTCCAGCTCCTGGACAAGCGCGCCCGGTCCGTTCTCGACGCCAAGTCCCAAGAGTTCTTGAAGACGATCGCGGAGGCGGCTCAGCGAGGAGGGCAGCTCGTGGACGACCTGCTCGACTTCAGCCGCATGTCTCGCGCCGAGATGCGCCTGGCGTCTGTCTCCTTGGGCTCGCTGGTGGAAGAGGTGCGGCGCGAGCTCTTGCCCGATGTCGAAGGCCGCCGGGTGACGTGGAAGGTGGAGGCCCTGCCGGCGGTCCACGGGGACGCGGCGCTGCTGCGGCTCGTCTTCCGGAACCTGTTGTCCAACGCCATCAAGTACACCCGGACGAAGCCCGAGGCCGTCATTGAAATCTTCGCCCACGCGCTTCCGGAGGAGACCGAGGTCGTCGTGCGCGACAACGGGGTGGGCTTCGAGATGGAGTTCGTCGGTAAGCTCTTCGGTGTGTTCCAGCGGCTTCACTCCGTCGAGGAGTTCGAGGGCACAGGCATTGGGCTGGCGAACGTGCGCCGCGTCGTCCATCGCCATGGGGGCCGGGTGTGGGCCGAGGGCGTCCCGGGCCAAGGCGCCACGTTCCATTTCACGTTGCCCCTCTCCTCGCGCTGACCTGGGTTCCTGGTCTGCGGTGATATTTTGGTGGGGGTGTGAGCTGCGGAGGCGGGGCGAGAGGCAAGCTTTCGCAAGCAGCCGGTGTTACGAAGGGCCCCGAAAGCCTGCCGGGCTCCCAGATACTTGGTTTCTCCCTGGACACCTCGAACCCTCACCTGCGGCAGCGCGAAGCCGGTGCTCGGCCGGGCGGCTTTCGCCCTTGGCCGCTGCGGTGGCACCTCGTGGTGCTGATCACGGGGGCTTTGCTGCCGGTGGTGGCGTTCTCCGGGCTCATGGTGCTGCGGCTCACGCGCCAGATGCAGGAGGGCGTCGAGCGCCGCCTGCAGAACTCGGCCCATGAGATCACCTGGGCCTTCGATCGCGAGGTGTCCGCGACGATCCGGACGCTCCAGGCGCTGGCGCAGTCGGGGCACCTGGATGAGGGGGATGTCGAGGGCTTTCGCACCGAGGCGCTGCGCGTGCAGCGCAGCCAGCCGTCCTGGCTCACGGTGATCCTGCTGACGACGGAGGGCCAGCAGTTGATGAACCTGAGGCGGCCGTCGGGGGCTCCGCTGCCCCGCGCCACCGAGCCCGAGAGCCTGCGCCGCACGGTGGAGGACCGGCAGGCCGTCGTAGGCGGGCTCGTGATGGGGAACTCGGGCCAGTACTGGGGCTTTCCGATCCGGGTGCCCGTCATCCGGGACGATCAGGTGCTGTATGTCCTCTCCGCCATCATCACGCCCGAGGCCCTGGTGGACGTCGTGGGGAGGCAGTCTCCGGCGGAAGGCGAGCTGGAGTTCACCCGCGTCGTCGTGGACCGCGAGGGCCTCGTGGCCTACCGCACGCGCAACCCCGAGCGCTTCATCGGCCAGCCCGCCACCGGCAACTTCATCCAGAACACCCGGGAGGGAATCGAGGGCGTCTTCCGCAGCGTCACGCTGGAGGGCGAGCACTCGTATGTGGCCTTCAGCCGCTCGGGGCTGTCGGGGTGGCTCTCGGCGGTGGTGGTGCCGGACGAAATCATCGATGAGCCCTTCCGGCGCTCGGTCCGGGTCATCGCGGCCTCGGGCCTGCTGGTGCTGCTGATCAGCCTCACGAGCGCCATCGTCTTCGCGAGGCGCTTCGCTGGAGGGCTGCGCTCCATGGCCGGAGCCGCGGAGGCCCTGGCGAGCGGAGAGCAGCCCCGGGTGGAGCGTTCCTCCATCGAGGAGATGGAGCGGCTGGGGCTCTCGCTGACCAACTCTGCCGAGCGCCTACGCCAGCACCAGGAAGAGGAGCGGCGCTCGCGGGAGGGGCTCGAGGCGGCCGTGCGCTCGCGGGATGAGTTCCTCTCGCTCGCCTCGCATGAGCTGAAGACGCCGCTCACCTCGCTGATGCTGCAGACGCAGCTGCTCCAGCGCCGGATGGAGCGGGGGGAGGCCCTGCCGCCCGAGCGGGTGGGGCGGCTGCTGGAGCAGACGTCCCGGCAGGCCCAGCGCCTGGCGCGGCTGGTGGATGACATGCTGGACATCTCGCGCCTCGCCGCGGGCAAGCTCTCGCTGGAGCCGGATACGTTCGATCTGGTGGAGCTGGCGGCGGAGGTGGCGGCGAAGCTGGGCCCGCAGATGACCGAGGCCCGGTGTGAAGTCTCGGTGCGGGTGACGGAGCCCGTGGTGGGCGCGTGGGATCGGTACCGGCTGGAGCAGGTGCTCACCAACTTCCTGACGAATGCGGCCCGCTATAGCGCGGGCAAGCCCGTGGAGGTCACGGTCCAGAAGCTCGAGGCCCACGTCGAGCTTCGGGTGAGGGACCAGGGCCGAGGCATCGCGCCGGAGGACCACGCGCGCATCTTCCAGAAGTTCGAGCGTGCCGTGCACAGCCACGAGGTGAGTGGGCTGGGGCTCGGGCTGTTCATCGTCCGGGAGATCGTCGAGATGCACCAGGGCACGGTGCGGGTGGAGAGCGCGCTGGGGCAGGGGGCGACGTTCATCGTCACCCTGCCGCTGCGGAGCTCCTGAACGGCCGGCTCGGAAGCGGGCTCAGAGACGCTCGTCGATGGCGCGGTTGCTCATCTCGTCGGCGGCGGCGTTCATCTCGCGCGGCACGTGGACGAGCTTCACCCGGGAGAAGTCGTTGAGGAGCTTCACGGCCTCCTCATAGAGCGGGCGCAGGGTAGGGCTCTTCACCTGGTAACGGCCGCCGAGCTGGCGGATGAGGAGCTCGCTGTCGGCGAAGACTTCGATCTCCTTGGCGCCCAGGCTCTTGGCGTGCTTCAGACCGAGCAGCAGCCCCATGTACTCGGCATAGTTGTTCGTCTGGGTCCCCAGGTACTTGCCGACCTTGGCCACCACGGTGCCGCCGGGCTCAATCAGCACCGCGCCCGCGCCGCTGGGCCCTGGGTTTCCGCGCGCCGCTCCATCCGAGTACACGCGGAGGCGGGGCGTGGCGCTGCGAGCAGGGGACTCGTCGGGGGTGGGAGCGGCCGGAGTGGGGGCCTCGGCGGAGGGCTCGGCCTCACCGCCCTCCAGGCGAGAGGCGGCCTCTTCCAGCAGCTGGCCCAGCCGCTCGCGGGTGAGTCCGCGGAAGGCGCGGACCGTGGCCGTCAGTGGCTCCTCTCGCGCGATGTGGCGGAGGAGGTCGGCCTCGGTCGGCTTCGGCTTCGGCATAAGAGGCGAGGACCCGAGGGCCTACTTCGAGGTGGGCTCGGCCAGTGCCTCGACCGCATAGATGATGCGGTTGCACGAGGGGCACACGTCGGTGCCCAGCGAGGTGCGCAGCTGGTTGTAGAGCTGCGGGGGCACGTTCATGTTGCACCCATGGCACTGTCCGCCCGCTCCCACGCCGACGAGCGCGGGCAGCTTCTTCTTGCGGATCGTCTCGTAGCGGCGCAGCAGCGTGGCGTCCACCTTGGCGGACGCGCCCGCGCGCTGGCCCTCGAGCTGCTTCACCTGGCTCTCGGCCTCGGCCAGCTTGGCGCGGAGCTCGGTCATCCGTCCGGCCAGGCTCTGCTGGCGGGCGGAGAACTCGGTCTCCTTGCCCTTCACGGCCTCGCGGGCGGTGCCCAGCGTCTTGGTGATCTCCACCAGCTCGTCGGCCATGGTGAGGTTCGCCTTCTTGGCGATGTCGATCTCCCGGGCCAAGGCGGAGTACTCGCGGGTCGAACGCTGCTCGGCGAGCCGCGCCTCCCACTTCTTCACCTTGTCCTTCTCGTCGGTGATGTTCTGCTCGAGCTGGAGCTTCTGCCGCTCAATGTCCGCGACCCGTGCGCGCTCAGCTTCAATGGCGCTGCGCGCCGCACCGAGTTCCCGCTCCAGCTCGGCGATCTGCCGGGGGTGGACGTCCGCGGCCTTGCGCAGGGCGGCCGCTTCCATGTCCACCTTCTGCAGCTCTGCCAGGGCCTTCAATTTCTCCCGCAAGTTTGCTGCCTCCCACGAGGTCCACACTGGCGTGTGGCCAGCGCCCCCTCTACCAACAAAACCGATTGGGGTCCAACGCCCAGATGACTCTCCGTCATCCCCGGTGAAATGGGGAGGGTTTGAAACGAGCGCTGGGAACCATTAGACGAACCCCGTGAAACCCACCTTGCACCTGTGCGCGCTCGCGCTCCTGGCGTTGGCAACGGCCTGCCGTGGTTCCTCGGAGTCCAACGCCGCTCCGCCTGCTTCCACTCCCACCCCCATGCCGCAGCGAGCCACGGCCGCGCCCGCCGGGAAGGGGTTCATCGAGGGGACGGTGCGGCTGACTGGCACCCCGCCCACCCCGGCGCAGTTCGACACCACCGCCAGTGTCTTGGCCACCTGTGGCGACAAGGTGCCCGATCGCTCCCTCACCGTGGGAGAGGGTGGCGCGCTCGCGCACGTGGTGGTGTCGCTCGCGGACGGGGCCTCGCTGCCAGCCGAGGGAGTCACCGCGCCGCCCGCCCTCCTGGACCAGAAGAAGTGCTCCTATGATCCGCCCGCCCTGGCGGCCCGCGCGGGCACGGCGCTGGAGGTGCGCAACTCGGACCCCGTCATGCACAACGTGCGCGCCGCGGCCGGAGCCCAGCCCGTCTTCAACGTGGCCATGCCGCTGGAGGGGATGACCCTGAAGAAGCCCCTGCCCGCCACTCCCGGTACAGTCCAGGTGAAGTGCGACGTGCACCCGTGGATGCGCGCGGTGGTGCGCACCTTTGATCATCCCTACTTCACCACCACGGATTCCCAGGGCCACTTCCGCCTGGAAGTCCCCGAGGGCACCCACACCGTGGTGCTCTGGCACGACCGGCTGCCCGAGGCCTCCAAGCCCCTCACCGTGAAGGCCGGAGAGACCGTCCGCCTGGAGCAGAGCTGGGCCTCAGACGCCGTGAAATGACCGGGTGGGTGAGCTACGACTCCCCCCTGTCCGATTCCGGCACAGGATTCCCGGAACAGTTCTAAACCCGGACAGGGGGTTTTGGGGGGCTGATCCACAACCCCCCGGAATGTCGGAAAGCGGATGGGCCATTTTACCTTGGCGGAAAAATTGCTATGCAGTGGACCCAGCAACAGGTGGGGAGGGTGGAGCCCATGCAAGACAAGAAGAAGACTCAACATGACCCAGCGGTCCGCACGGAGGCCCCGAAGCCGGTGGCGACGCGCCCGGAGGGCATGCAGACCATGGGGCCGACGCTCTACGAGCAGATCCGTCGGATCGTCGGCGAGTTGAAGCTGGTGTCCGATAACTGAACAGCCACCGGATGGAGCGGGCTCCTCGTGAGGAGGAGCCCGGAGAGGCAGTCGAGGACGCGCTGGGGCCGGCAAGACCCACCCCGCTAGATGTCCTCCTCCTCTTCCGCCCCCTCCACGGGCTCGTCGTCGAAGGAGTCGAGATCCTCCTCGTCCTCCTCGGAAGCGGCGGGCTCTTCGGGCTCGATCGGCTCGATGACCTTGGGAGCAGCGGCCAGCCGGCCACGGCGTCCCTCCGTCGGCGCCTTGAGGGCCGGGCTCTCGCGCTGGTCCGCTCCGCATTTAGGACAGAGCGGATCGGGCTTTTTCATGTCATAGAACTTCGTCGAGCACTTGAAACAGACGTATTTGTTCCCGAGGTCCTTCGCCGGCATCTCGCCACCTTCTGAAACGAGGGAAGCTGAAACCCAAGGGGCGGGTGCATAGTTGGCCCGTGCGGCGGAGTCAACCGGACGTTTTGCACTCGAAGAAGCTGGAGTAGCATCCCCCACTCGTTTCCCCAGCGCGCATCGGTCGCTCTCTTGAACTTCTCTTGTGACAATTGCCAGAGGCGGTACTCCATCGCGGACGAGAAGGTCCGCGGGAAGACCGTCAAGGTCCGTTGTAAGAACTGCCAGAACGTCATCTCCGTCCAGGGCCCGCCCATGGAGATGGAAGAGAGCACCCGCGTGGTGTCTCTCGCCGACGTGGAGCGGATCCGCGAGCAGGAGCGCGCCATGGCTGCGGCCGCTCCGGAGCCCGCGGCGGCTCCGGCCAGCGCCAACCCGTGGGAGGACGAGCCCACCAAGGCCGCCCCGGCGCGCCCGGCCGCGGCTCCCTGGTTCGTGATGGTGAAGAGCAAGCAGGAAGGCCCACTGGACGAGGCCGGCCTGCAAGGGCTCATGGAGAGCGGCGCCATCAACGCGCGCAGCTTCTTCTGGCAGCAGGGCATGGCGGACTGGAAGCGCGGCTCGGACATCCCCGAGCTGGCGGGCCTGTTCGCGCCTCCTGCCGCACCGCCCGAGCCTCCGCCCGCGCTGCCGCCCGAGCCCGCCACCGTGGCCGTGCGGGGCCAGCGCACCAACACCCCTGCGCCGCAGCAGGAGGACAACGCCTGGGAGGATGTGCCCACCACGGTGGGGCAGGCGCCTGCGGCCCGCGAGCCGTGGGATCTGGATCCGCCCGCCGCCGCGCAGCCGCAGCGCCAGTCGCAGCGCCAGCAGGCCCAGTGGGAGGAGCCCCCGCAGGAGGATCAGCCCGCGTGGGACGGCCAGCAGGCCCAGGGGCAGGACGAGCAGCAGCAGTGGGATGAGCAGCAGGCCCAGGGGCAGGACGAGCAGCAGCAGTGGGACGAGCAGCAGGCCCAGGGGCAGGAGGATCAGCCTGCGTGGGATGAGCCGGCCCCGGATCAGCCCCGGGCGCAGAAGCAGTCCCGCTCGAATGGCGCGGCCAGCAAGGCGGGGATGGGCGATGATCTGTTCTCGGATCTGGATCTGCCCGACAAGAACGAGCCGCCGCCCGACAGCGAGTCGCCTCTGGCGGCCGTGGGCGAGAGCCCGGATCCGCTGGCGTCGGTGCGAGGCAGCAAGCCGGACACCAAGAAGCCGGTGGAGGACACGCGCTACTTCATGAAGAAGTCGGGCGTCACCCGCCGCAACCCGGCGTGGAAGGTGGCGCTGTTCATCATGCTGCCCATCCTGCTCATCGGCGGCGGGGTGTTCGCGCTGGACACGCTGAACTTCGTGCCGAAGATGAAGACGGTGGACGCCCAGGGCAAGCCGGTGGAGAAGTCCTGGCTGTTCTCGGGCGAGGGCCGCAGCGAGCTGAAGGACCTGCTGCTCGGGAACAAGAAGCCGGCGCCCACCCCGGCTCCCACGCCCACGGCTCCAGAGAAGAAGCCGGCGCAGGGTGGCACCGCGCCGAAACCCGGGGGATCCGCGGAAGAGAAGCCCGCGACGCCGGAGACGGGCAAGTCCGCCGAGGAACTGCAGCAGCTCCTCGGGGACGCGTCGAAGACGGACGTGGCCCCTGCGGTGCGCAAGGACGCCGAAGTCGCCGCCCAAGACGCGGCGGGCAGCGGTGGGCCTCCGGCCGAGGACGTGATGAAGGTGGTGGAGAAGTCCCAGGGCGCCTTCCAGGGCTGCGTGGAGACGGAGCTGCGCAAGAACCCCAAGTTCAAGGGCGGGAAGGTGACGCTCGTGACGACGGTGGGCACCTCGGGCGTGGTGAAGGACACGAAGCTGGACCGCAAGGAGCTGGATACCTCGCCGGTGGGCGACTGCATCAAGAAGAGCGCCAAGCGGATGGTGTTCCCCAAGTTCACCCTGGATGACGGCACCGAGGAGGTCGAGCTGCAGATCCCCCTGGTCCTCACCTCGGGAGCGATGTAACAGGCGCCTATGTACCTGGGACGCGTCCTCGGCACGGTGGTCTGCGAGCAGAAGTATGAGGGCCTCGAGGGCAAGCGGCTCCTCGTGGTCCAGCCGTTGGATCACCAGCGGGAGCCCATGGGCAGCCCCGAGGTGGCCGTGGACACGGTGTCCGCGGGCCGGGGCGAGCTGGTGTACCTGGTGGGCAGCCGCGAGGCGGCGCTCGCTTTGGATCCGTGGTTCGTGCCGGTGGATGCGGCGATTGTCGGCATCGTGGACTCGGTGGACGTATGAACCTGTGCAAGGTGCTGGGCAGCGTCACCTCCACCTTGAAGCACCCGGCTTTCGCGGGCCGGAAGCTGATGGTGGTGCAGCCGCTGGATGAGAAGCAGCAGCCCCTGGGCAAGAGCTTCATCGCGGTGGACCACACCTCCTCGGCGGGGCCGGGGGACGTGGTGCTGGTCATGCGCGAGGGCGGCGGGGTGCGGCAGATCCTCGGCGACAAGACGCTGCCCATCCGCTCGCTGATCGTCGGCGTGGTGGACGAGGTGGATGCGTGAGCGAGGGCTTCGTGCCGCTGCCGAAGCTGCGGGCGGACGTGGTGAGCACCTCCCACCGTCTGCACGCGAACGGCTGGGTGGCCAACCACGACGGCAACGTGTCCGTGCGCCTCAAGGGCGAGCGGTTCTTGATTACGTGCACGGCGGTATCCAAGCGGGACATCGACGACGCGTCGCTGCTGGTGGTGGATCCGCAGGGCAAGGTGCTGGAGGGGCGGCGCAAGCCGTTCGGCGAGCTGGACCTGCACCTGGCGGTGTACCGGGGGCGGCCGGAGGCTCAGGTGGTGCTGCACGCGCACCCGCCGGTGGCCACGGCGTTCGGGCTGGTGGGGCAGGAGCTGTCGCCCATCGCGCTGCCGGAGATGGTGGTGTCGCTGGGAGATCGCGTGCCCACGCTGCAGCGCGCGATGCCCAAGGATCCCGAGGGCGCGAAGCGCGTGGAGAGCGCCGCCTCCGAGTACGACGCGTTTCTGCTGTCGGGCAACGGCGTCATCACGCTGGGTGAGGATCTGACGCAGGCCCTGCTCCGGATGGAGCTGGTGGAGCACTACGCGAAGATCCTCATGGCTGCACGCTCGCTGGGGACGGTGCAGCCGCTGGCGCCCGCGGACGTGCAGAAGCTGCTCGAGGCGCGCAAGAAGGCGGGCCTCGGACCGCGCCGCTAGCTGCTGCTCGGCGGGAGCTCAGGCGGCATGCTGTGGTCTCACCGTGGGGTGGCGAGCCATCCCATCACTCCCGAAGGAGACAGCCCCATGTCGAATCTGTACACCGGAGAGGTGCGCACCACCGGCGAGAGCATGGCCCGCAGCACCACCGAGGTGCATGCTTTCAAGATCTTCATGGACGAGCCTCCGGAGCTGGGCGGCCGCAATGGAGCGCCGAGCCCGCTGGACTTCATCCTGGCCGCGCACGCGGGCTGCCTGAACTACATGACGTTCTTCATCGCCAAGGAGCTGGGCATCCCGGTGTCGGGGACGGAGATCACGGTGCGGGGCTCGCTCGATCCCGCGAAGTTCGCCGGCACCGACCGCAACGTCCGCGCCGGATACCAGTCGCTGGAGGTGGAGATTCGCATCAAGAGCACCGCCAGCCTGGAGCAGATCGCGAAGCTCAAGAGCGAGATCGAGGCGCGCTGCCCGGTGAGTGACAACCTGGCGAACCCGACGCCGGTGCACATCACGATGAAGGCGACCGCCTAGCGGTCCTGGGGCATGGAGAAGAGCAGGCACGTGAAGGAAGGTCAGACCCAGGGAGCCGGAGTGTCCGGAAGGCTGCCGCGCACCGTGGTGGTGCTTGGCGTGGTGTCGCTGCTGACGGATGTGAGCAGCGAGATGATCTTCCCGCTGCTGCCGGCGTTCCTGGCCGCGCGCCTCCCCGCGGCGCCGCTGCTGCTGGGGGCGATGGAGGGACTGGCGGATCTCATCTCCGCGCTGCTCAAGTACCAGTCTGGGGTGTGGTCGGATCGGGCGCGGCGGCTGAAGCCGTTGGTGCTCCTGGGCTACGGCGTGTCCTGCTTCGCGCGGCCGATGATGGCTTTCGTGACGGCCGTGTGGCAGCCGCTCGTCATCCGCTCGCTGGACCGGGTGGGCAAGGGCGTGCGGAGCACCCCGAGGGACGCGATCATCGCGCACACCGTGCCCGAGGGTGCCCGAGGCCGGGCCTTCGGCTTTCACCGGGGCATGGACCATGCGGGAGCGGCGCTCGGCTCGCTGGTGGCCATCGTGCTGGTGGCAGCAGGGCTGCGGGTGGAGCAGGTATTTCTCGCGGCAGTCGTGCCGGGCGTGCTGGGCGTGCTGGCGATCCTGCTGGCCTCCGAGCCACCTCGGGTGCTGGTTCAGGCAGGGGGCTCGGCCCAGAAGCAGGCGCCTGTGCCGAGGCGGCTGGCGTACTACTTGGTACCGGTGGTGCTCTTCGGGATCGCCAACTCGACGGATGCGTTCATTCTTCTGAAGCTGAGCGAGGAAGGGGCGCGCCCGGAGTGGCTGCCGATGGCGTGGCTGATGCTGCACGCGGTGAAGGCGGGAGTGTCCTATCCGGCAGGCTGGCTGGCGGATCGGCTGGGGGCCTCGCGGCTGGTGCTGGCAGGGTGGCTGCTGTACGCGCTGAGCTATTTGGCGCTCTCGCAAGTGCACGGGCTGAGGGGCACGCTCGTGGTCATGGGTCTCTATGGGCTGTACCACGCGCTCTCCGAGGGCGCGGAGAAGTCACTGCTCGCCTCGCTGGTGCCAGCGGCGGCACGAGGACGGGCCTTTGGCCTCTACAACGGACTGGCGGGAGGCGCCTCGCTGGCGGCAGGGCTGCTCTTCGGGGCGATGTGGACGCGCTGGGGCAGCTCGGTGGCCTTCCTCACGGCGGGGATACTGGCGGCGCTGAGCGCGGTCCTGCTCGTGCTGCTGCTGCCCCGCGCCCGGTCCACGGCCTGAGCGCTGGTGTGAGCAGCTTCAGTGGGTGTGCTGGCGGGAGAAGCGCTGGGCCTCGCGGAAGAACTGGGTGCACGAGTAGTCGAGCGGCGCATCGAGCCCGCTGAGGGCATGAGCCGCGCGCTGGAACGGCAGCCAGGCCCGGTCGCCGATGATGACGGCGGACTCGAAAACATTCTTTCGAGGAACCCAGCGGCCGCCGAGCAGGTTTACCAGTTGGTATCCGAGCCATCCTCCCAGCGCGGGGAGGAGGGTGTTGAGCTGATCCTGGGTGTGGTTCTTCCCCCAGCGGTGGTGCCACAGGTACCAGTCCAGGTGGGGCAGCGCGTCGAGGGTACCGTCCAAGAGCGCGGGGACCGGCGTGTGGAAGAGGGCGATGAGTTCCTCGGCGCAGATGTTCCTGTAGGTGGCGATGCGCTTGGCGACGTCGTCCACATCTGGAGGAGGGCACTGCGAGGCGGGGATCCACTCGGACACAGGCGGAGGGCGGTACTGGTTGAACTGCTCGACGTTCTGGCGCTTGGTCCAGAGGCCTCGGAAGTCCACTTCCTGCGAGAGGATCTCCGCCACGTCCGGGTGGAATTGGATGGGGATGGGAGTGAAGACGAGGGAGCGCTGGCGCAGGGTGGCAAGCGTGGATTCCAGACTGAGCTCGGGGCGCAAGTGGACCAAGGCACGGGCCTGCGCGAGCCGGGCCTCCTCGGAGTCGAAGTCCGCGGGAGTCGGGCGGGTGAGCCAGAGGAACGCACCGCCGGGCAGCTCCTCCATATGGGCGCAGGGCGTGGAGAGCAGTCGCTGGCGGCCAAACCTGTCTACGAGGTGCGGCCCGAAGACGTTGAGCCAGAAGATCTCGTGGATGGGGCGGCTGGGGCTCCTGTCCTTCATGTGGGGGTCTGGCCCCATGCAGAGATCAACGAAGCTGTGCCCTCTGCCTAGAGAGAGGGGAAGGTGCGTGGCCAGGGCGCGCACGAACGACAGAAGAGCCTCTGCGCGTTTCTCCGCATGGCCAGGAGCCCGGAAGAAGGAAAAGGGGCTCAAATGAAATGACACGGAGAATTCGGGGCCGTGCTCGCGCAGCGCGCCTGTCAGTGTCAGCCTGCTTTCGGGTGGCTTGGACCGCACCATCATCAGGCTTTGGACATCGTCGCCGAAGGCTGTTTCGTGGAAATGCTGACGCAGCGCCTGCCGCGAGTACTTCCGCTTGCGCCGAAAGACCAGTGTGTCTGGGCGCATCTCCGGAGCAAGGGACTCGATGGCCTCCAGCACAGGCTCCAGCCCCTCGAAGCCGCGCTCAAACGGGTTGAGCGGAGAGTGGAGACCCAGCATGAGGTCGTCAGACTTGTTCCAGTCATCAAGGGACATGGAAGTGGAGTTCGACTCCTGAGGCCTGTGCTTGCTCAAAAAGTGCTTCTCGGATTTCACCAGCGAGCTTCTCTCCGTCATAGACGATGTGTACCCGCGAGACGACGACCTTCTGCCCGAAGAGTGGGTGACCGCGTCTGCGCACTTCGACTGTTCCGCCATACTTCGTCATGGCTTCTTGGGCATCGGACAGGAACTGCTTCGAGGCGTCTGCTGGTCGCTTCCCAGAGAAGTCGTGCTGCTTGGTACTGTAGGTGTGAACCTGGGGGCGCTTACCAGGGCCCAGGGTGGCTTCATCCACCACGAACTGGTCCGCGTAGGTGATGGGGGCTCCTTCTCCACGCGCCAGACCCAGGTTGTCCACCACCAGGGGGCGTTTCATTTCCTGGGGCAGGAACTGTCCTCTACCCGCTGCGCGAGCCTCCTGCTGCATGGCCTGTGTCACTCCGTGCTGGAACTCCCGAGCGCGTTGGAATCGTCCGAGCAGGGCGTCGTAGCCCCTCCACGTCAACGGCAGCTTGGCTTCTGACTCGCCCGGAGGGAGTGGCCGTTTGCCCGTGAGTTCGTCGTACCGGCGCTCCCAGTACGTCACGTATCGGCTCCAGCGCGGATGATCTGCCGGTACACCTGAGGGAGGCTGGCTGTAGGCAGGGCGGTAGCGTTCGAGTTCCTCCACGCGGACCGAGTACCGGGGGCCTCGCTCTATCGCCTCTGCCTCGGCGAACCGGGCTTCAAACGCTGCCGCGGTTTCGTCGACGGCCGTGCGTGCCTCATGGCTTGGCATGAGCTGCCGTCCGAGGGTGGCTTCGCGGGACAGCTGTCCCGCCTCCTGTGAGCTGGCTCGGGCCTCGGCTGTCGCGGCTTTGGCCTCTGCGGCTCCCCCTGCACCTGGCTTCAGTACGGTGCCAGCCACCAGCACGTTCAGCGCTGCGTTGAGGACGGCGTTGCTGACGCCCTTGAGCTTTGCTTGGCGCTCGAAGCTGGCGGCCAGAAGCTCCCGCAGGCGCGTGCCTCCGGCCTGGCGCGAGGGGATCAGCTCCTCCTGGAAGTGCCACTGCAGCGCGCACGCGGGAGCCGTGGCACATGTGAACCCCAGTGCCTCATTCGCCAGACCTGCTCCTCTCAGCCGGACCGCACTCTCCAACTGGGCGAACACCGTCCGGGCCCTGGCATCACCCGCTTGTGCATCCGCGTACACCCGCTCCAGGTGCTCCGAGCGGTGCACCAACAGCACGGCGGAGCGGTCTCCCACCAGCGTCCCCGACGGGTCGCAGTACAGGCTGTAGTCGAAGGGAGGCGCTACGTCCCGGCGCAGCTCCTCCAACGAGACGGCTTCATGCTCGCCGCAGTCGCTGCCCAGTAAGAAGGTGGACAGCGTCAGAAGCAACGCCAGGGACAGAAGACGGGGCATGAGGTCCAGCCTCACACCCTGCTGACACGGTCAGAAGAACCCCGCGGATCTGGCCCCGCTTCAGCGGCCTCGGCTCGCTGTGTCCATGCCGCCCTCGGGGTTTAGGAGCACGCAGCGAACCTGCCAGGGAGTCGCCCGTCAGAGGTCGAAGTTGCCTGTGGGCGCGGGCTTCTTCTTCTTCGCCTGCTTCCGGGCCTGCCGCACCTGCTCGCGCAGCTCCGAGGTGGCCTCCGTGTCGATCGTCCCCGTGTCGAGATCGATCACGTCACCCTCGTGCACCTCCGCAGGCAGGTTGGCGCGGGGCCAGGTCACCTGCTGCCCGTCGACGATGAGCACGGCCAGCTCTTCCTCGAAGCGGTCCACGGTGGCCTTACGCATGGGCGATCCTCATGGCCTGCAGTCGTTGGCGGGCGTCTTGTTGTCCTTTAGCGCAGCTTCGCGCGAGCTGTACTCACGCAGGTTCGCATCGGAGATCTGTTTGACGCTGCGGCAGCTCGCTTTGTGGAAAATCGGCCGATTCTTGCTGGCGAAGTACTTCTCGCCTCCCGCTGGGGCCCCTTTCTTCTCCGGGCGGCCTCCGTGCTCCTTGGCGCCCAGCGTGTCGATGTCCACCACCTTGCCGAACCGCGAGAGGTCCTCGCCCTCCTTCGCCTTGGGGACGACGGCCTTCGCGGGCACCACCTTCGGCTCTGGCTTCTCGGCCACGGGTACGGAAGGCGTCGGAACCTGCAGCGCCTGCTCCTCCGGGGCATCGAAGACATGCTGGGTGTTGGTGGCCTCGCCCGGCGCGAGCTTCTGCGTGGTGAGCACGAACTGCGTGCCATCACTCATCGCGTGCACCTCGCCGTATTGATCGGTGCGGAAGAGGGCCGTCTTCTCCTCCTTCAGCCGGGTCAGCACGGCCTGCGCCGGAACCCCGAGCTTGTTGCCTCCGCCCACGCTGATGATGGCCGCCTGCGGCTTCACCTTCCGGAGGAACTCCTGGGTGGTACTCGAGTCCGCCCCATGCCCACCCACCTTCAGGAGCGTGGAGTTCAGCTCCGCCCCACGCTTCAGCAGCGCGGCCTCCGTCTCAGCGCGAGCGTCGCCCACGAAGAGCACCGAGGTCTTCCCATAGGTCAGGCGCAGGACGATAGAGTTGGCCTCATGCTGCGCGCGCTTCTCCCCCTGCAGCTGCACCAAGGGCTCGGTGGGCGCACGCGGCCACAGGACCGTCAGCTCCGCCCCCTTGCCCAGCGGTAGGCGCGTCAGCTCCTGAGGCTGGGCCGGGTTGGGCGCGGGCGAGAAGATCTCCACTCCCGACGAGCCCAGCGTCGTGAGCAGGGCGTCGTAATCCGAGGGCGTCTCGGGCAGCTGCGGCTCGAGCAGCCGGCGCGGATCCGCGATCTTCTGCACCGCGCTCAGCGTGCCGTAGTGTTCGGGCGACGGGTGGGTGAGGACCACCAGATCCAGCCGCGCGGCGAGCAGCTCCGGCAGCCGGTTCACCAGGTGGTTCACCGCCGTGGCCGGGCCCGTGTCGACGAGGACGGTGCGCCCCTCGGGCGAGACGATGAGCGCGGAGTCTCCTTGGCCCACGTCGAGGAAGTAGATGTGGAGCTTCCCGTCCGGCGCGTTGCCCAAAAAGTGCTTCGGAGCGGCGGGGCGCGTGGCCGGCGGCGGCGCGGGCGGGGCCGGAGGAGGCTCCTTGCACGCGGCGGCCAACAGCAGGGCCAGCAAGGGCCACAGGCGCGAGCTCATGGCTTGCAGTCCTCCGCGGGCCGGCGCTCGCGCGCGGCGGTGGCGCGGGATGTGTACACCGTGCGCTCCTTTGTCTTCGCCCGCTTGAGGGTGCCGCAGTCCTCCCGGTGGAAGACCGCGCTGCCCTTGAGGCTCACGAACTTCTGACCGGCCGAGGGAGCAGGTGCCTGAGCCTTGTTGGGAGCAGGAGCGGGCGCCGGAGCCGAGACGGGAGGCTTGTACCCGGTCTGCACCGTCTCACCGCCGGGCTTGTTCGGAGGCTGCGTGGCGGCAGCGCCCCCAGTGGGCTTCGGGGTGGGGGCGGCCGCGGGAGCAGGGCTGGAACTCGACCCCAGCGGCTTCACCTCGCCCGGAACGGTGAGCTTCGAGCGGCTGCCCTTCTCGGCCTGGAGGGTGACGTTGACGCCATCGCTCACGGCCTGGACTTCGCCGTTCAGGTCCGTGCGGAACACCTTGGCGCCCACGGCGGACAGCCGCTCGAGCGCCTCCGCAGTGGGGTGGCCGTACTCGTTGTCATGGCTGCAGGAGATGACGGCGGCCTTGGGCTTCACCGCCTCCAGGAACTCTTTCGTGGAGGAGTGCTTCCCGCCGTGGTGCGCCACCTTCAGCACAGTGGAGGTGAAGTCCGTGCGCTGGCGCAGCAGAGCCTCCTCGGTGTCCTTCTCACTGTCTCCCGTGAAGAAGAACGCCGTCTTGCCATAGGTGAGCCGCGTCACGATCGAGTTGGAGTTCGCATCCGAGCGCGTGTTCTTCAGGAACGGCTCGCGCGGGAAGCGAGGCCAGTACACCGTGAGCACCACGCCCTCTCCGAGCCCCACCGTGAGGAACGTGTCCGGGGCCTGCGGATTCGGCTCGGGCGTCATCACCTGGTCCACCTCTTTGCCCACGAACTCGAGCAGGTTCCGATAGGCCTCGCTTGGGTGGTCAAAGCCCGGATCCATGAAGCGCTTGGCCCCCACCGCCTGCAGCGCATCCCTCAGGCTCCCGAGGTGGTCCAGGTGCGGATGCGTGAGGATGACCAGGTCCAGTGGCGCGTGGACGAGCTGCTTGATCCGGGACGCCAGGTGCTCCCCAGCCTCCGGCGGCCCTCCGTCGATGAGCACCGTCTTGCCCGTGGGCGAGACGATGAGCGCCGCGTCGCCCTGGCCCACATCGAAGAAATACACCGTGAGCGGTTTACCCGGGGCCGGGCGAGCGGGGGCAGGCTGCGCCCCGCTGGAGAAGGCCGTGAGGAGGACGAGGAGGACGCTGAGCAGCCGGGGGAAGGACATCACAGGGAGACTCTAGCGCCTGCCACCCCCTGTGCGGCACTCGGCAAGCACCCAAGCTGCCCTTGTCCGAATGCTTCCCGAGGGACCCCCTTCTGGGCTACATCCGGCTCCATGGCCGCTGACGAGATGACCCAAGTCGTCGACGAGATCGCTGACCGTGTCCGCCGTAGGATGCAAGCCCTCCGAGCAGGCAAGGAGCAGCCCTGCACCACCTCGCCCGGGCCCTCCGCCCGCGAGGCCACTGGCGCCAGCAAGCCGGGGGACGCTATGGCCTCCAAGGAATGTGCGCCTTCGTGCGACGTGTGCCCGAACGTGGACAGCTGCGGCACCGTGGGCGCGGTGAAGGCCGGCGCGGCCCGTATCTCTCCGGAGTCCATCCGGACCAGCGCGGACATCGCCCCATACATCGACCACACGCTGCTCAAGCCCGAGGCCAGCCGCGAAGAGGTCATCAAGCTGTCCGAGGAGGCCCGGAAGCACGGGTTCGCCACGGTGTGCGTGAACTCGGTGAACGTGGCGCTGGCGGCCCGGATTCTGGCGGGCTCCAAGACGGTGCCCATCGCCGTGGTGGGCTTCCCGCTCGGGGCGGCGCTGCCCAGCGCCAAGGCCTTCGAGGCCCGTGAGGCCATCCGCTGCGGCGCGAAGGAAATCGACATGGTGATCAACATCGGCGCGCTGAAGGCGAAGGACTACGCGCTGGTGCTCAAGGACATCTCCATGGTGGTGGAGGCCAGCCGCCCGCACCCGGTCAAGGTCATCCTGGAGACGAGCCAGCTCAACCTTGAGGAGAAGATCTGCGCCTGCGCGCTCTCCAAGGCTGCCGGGGCTGCCTTCGTGAAGACGTCCACGGGCTTCAGCTCCGGAGGCGCCACCGCCGAGGACATCGCGCTGATGCGCAAGGTGGTGGGTGACGACGTGGGCGTGAAGGCCTCGGGTGGCGTGCGCTCGGCCGAGGACGCGATGAAGATGATCCAGGCGGGCGCCAACCGCATCGGTGCCTCGGCCTCCGTGGCCATCATCACCGGCCAGAAGTCGACCGGGAAGTACTGACCCTAGCCACCTCGGGGGAGCGCGGTGACGGACGCCCAGCGAGACGAGATGCGCCAGCTGTTGCTGGCGCTGCATGCCGAGCTGACCGGCAAGACGCCAGCGAAGATCGAGCCGAACCGGACGGATGACAGCAAGGTGGGCGGCGACGAGGACGAGCAGCCGCTCAACGAGATGATGCAGGCGATTGCGTCCAGCCGGAACCGGAACATGGACGGCGTGCTGGCGCGGGTGGTGAAGGCGCTGGGCAAGCTGCGCAACGATCCGGACAGCTTCGGCGAGTGCGAGGAGTGTGGCGACGAGCTGCCGTACCGCCGGCTCAAGGCCATGCCCTATGTGGAGTACTGCGTGGAGTGCCAGGGCAAGAAGGACAAGCCCAAGGGCGGCCCCACGCGCAAGAAGCTCACCGACTACACCTGAACGCGTCACGCGGGGCACCCCGGAGCCAAGGGGACGAGGAGGCGGGACATGAGCAACACCGGGCTGAGGGAGCAGGCAGAAGCGTGGCGCAAGGCGGATCCGGACTCCGTTACTGCGCAGGAACTGGCGAACGTGCTCGCCAGCGAGGACACGGCGGATCTGGCCGACCGCTTCGCGGGCAATCTGGAGTTCGGCACGGCGGGCCTGCGCGGAGTGATTGGCGCGGGGCCCAACCGGATGAACCGGGCGGTGGTGCGCCGCACCACGGCGGGGCTGGCGCGCTACCTCAAGGCCCAGGTGCCGGACGTCGCCACCCGGGGCGTGGTGGTGGGCCGCGATGGCCGGCGGATGAGCGCCGAGTTCGCCGAGGACACTGCCGGCGTGCTCGCCGCCGAGGGCATTCCGGCGCTGGTGTTCACCACGTTGGCGCCCACGCCGCTGACGGCGTTCGCCGCGCTGCACCTGAAGGCCGCCGCAGCGGTGATGGTCACCGCGAGCCACAACCCGCCCGAGTACAACGGCTACAAGGTCTACTGGGGCAACGGCGCGCAGATCATCCCGCCGCACGACAAGGGCATTGCCGCCGCCATCGACGCGGTCGAGCCCGCCAACCAGGTGAAGCTGCTCAGCCCCGCCGAGGCCCGTGCCAAGGGCCTCTGGAAGGATCTCTCCGAGGACATTGGTGAGGCCTACCTGAAGGCCATCCTCGGACTGCGGATGTACGGGAAGGGCTCGGACACGCTGTCCATCGTCTACACGGCGATGCATGGCGTGGGTGGCGTGTGGATGGAGAAGGCGATGAAGGCGGCGGGCTTTCCGCGCTTCCATGTCGTGGCCGAGCAGCAGCAGCCGGATGGCACCTTCCCCACGGTGCGCTTCCCCAACCCGGAGGAGCCTGGCGCGATGGACCTGTCCACCGCCGCCGCCGAGCGCCAGAAGGCGGAGCTGGTGCTCGCCAATGATCCGGATGCGGACCGGCTCGCGGTGATGACGCGGGACGCGCAGGGCTCACTGCGCATGCTCACCGGCAACGAGGTGGGCGTGCTGCTGGGCCACTACCTCCTCACCCAGGGCACGAAGCGGGCCCGGCCTCACGTGGCCACCACGATTGTCTCCTCGGTGCAGCTCGGGCAGATCGCCCATGACCTCGGCGCCGCGTATGACGAGGTGCTCACCGGCTTCAAGTGGATCGCCAACCGCGCGCTGGAACGCGAGCGCAGCGAGAACATCCAGTTCGTCTTCGGCTACGAAGAGGCGCTCGGCTATACGGTGGGCACCGTGGTGCGCGACAAGGACGGCATCAGCGCGGCGCTGGTGTTCGCGGACCTGGCAGCGTGGTGCCAGTCGCGCAGGACGACGGTGCTTGGCTACCTGGAGGAGATCCAGCGCAAGCACGGCCTCTTCGTCGGAGGCCAGCGCAACTTCACCTTCAAGGGCGCCGAGGGCGCGCAGACCATCGCGCGCATCATGGAGGGCTTCCGCCAGTCCCACCCCGAGCGCATCGGTGCCTACGCCGTCCGCAGCACCAAGGACTACCAGAAGCGCGAGACCCGCTCGGGCGGCAAGGTCGAGCCCATCACCCTGCCAGCCTCGAATGTTATCGCCTACGAGCTGGAGGGCGGCCACCGTGTCACCCTGCGGCCCTCGGGCACCGAGCCCAAGATCAAGTACTACTTCGAGCTGAAGGAGACGCTGACCGCTGGAGAGTCCGTGGCCCAGGCGCGCACGCGGGCCGAGGCGCGGCTCCAGACGCTCATGGAGGCCTTCGTGGCACTCGCGCGTGATCGCGGGCAGCCTGCCTGAGTCTTCTCCTGCGGTGCATGCTTTCCCACCGGTCGCGTGCCGCGCGGCCCTTTCCCGAGGTTGCGTTGTGAAGCGTCTCGTCCCTGGGTTCTTCCTCTGCTGGGTCCTCGCCTCCACGGCCGCGCTCGCGCAGGACGAAGAGGGCTCCTACGGCCGCGGACAGGGCTGGTCCCTGCTCGCGGGTGACACCGTGGGCGCCAACCAGAACGTCCTCTCCGCCCAGATCGGCTGGCCGGGCCTCTCCGTGGGCGTGCTCCACGGCAGTACGTCCAAGCTCGATCTCGGCGGCAAGTTCACCTTCAACTGGGGCCAAGAAGGCCTCGTCGAGGTGGTGGAGCCCGGCATCAAGCTCCAGGCCTGGGTGCGGCTGATGCTCGCGCGCATGCAGGAGGCCTCGCTGGCGCTCGTCTTCCAGCCGGGGCCGATCTTCTACTTTCATGAGGGGGGCACCCAGGTGGGGTTGGCGCTGCCGGTGTCGCTCGTGGCTGGGATTCCCGTGGGCAGCGCCATCATGCTCAACCTCGGGGTGGATGTTCCGTTCCACGTCTACTTCGGTTCGGGCGGAGGCCCCGTCTTCCCCCTGCTCGTGGGCGGAGGGCTGGAGTACTTCATCGACCGCAACCTGGAGGTGAACTTCAACGTCCGGATGGGGCCCTCCCTCTTCCCGGACGCGGGCCGCCGCGGACGCAGCGACGCGTACTTCACGCTCGAAGCTTTGATGGGCGTGGGCTGGCGCTTCTAGCCGCTACGCCCGGTTCGTTACCAGGACCGGATCTGCTCGGCCGGCAGTTCCACGGTGAAGATGTTGCCGCCCATGGGCCGGTTCTTCACCGTCAGCTTGGCGCCCAGCGTCTCCGCCCGCTCGATGGCCTCCTGCAGCGCGTCCTCGACGATGACGCTGGCGCCCGTGTCCTGCACTCGCAGCCGCGGGCCAAAGTCCCCGAACGGATCCGCGTCCTCGACAATGACGCGCAGCACGTGGGTGCGGTTCGTCAGCGCCTTCATCGCGCCCGCCGCCGCCGTCACCATCTGCTCGAGGATCTCCGCGAACTGCAGCCGGGGCAGCTCCACCGACACCCGCTCCTCCGGCAGGTGGTAGTGGATGTCCACGCCGTCCAGCCGGCCCTCGGTGAGCATCTGCGCGACGACGTCCTGTGCCAGCTCGCTCAGGTCCAGCGGCAGCGTCTCGCGGAGGTAGGCGGAGAGGATGCTGGTGAGTCCCACCTCGCTCTGCAGCGCCGGGGAAGCCTGGGGGGATACAGGCTCCACCGCCACGGTCTTGAGCGCGGTCTCCGTCTTCGCCGGCGTCAACATCATCTCGCGACCTCCACCGAGAGCCACCTCATGGGTAGCCGGGCAGGAGAAGTTCCCTACTGCATAATTTGACCTGCTAGATGCGTGCCTACATTCGCGGTCCAACGGGTTTTCACGTTTCGCGAGAGGCTGGTTTTTTTCATCAACAATGTCGAGGACTTACATTGGGGGCTGGAGCCCCCACCCAGAGAGCACGAGGCCGGAGAGCCAGGAAGAGGTGGGTCAATCTTGAATCCTGGTCAAACCTGACCCGGGTGATTTTGACCCCTCACTGGCAGGTGGGGCTAGCGGGACTCCTGCTCATAGGGGGTGCCGAGCGCCGCAGGAGCACTGCTGCGTTGGCCCTGGATGGCCAGCAGGAGCAGCGTCAGGAAGTAGGGCAGGGCGAGCAGGAAGCCTTGGGGGATGACATCCAGAATCTCGGGGGCGCTGGAGGCCAGGCCGATGCGCAGGGCGTTGCCGAAGGCGAAGAAGGAGGCGGCTCCGAAGGCGCCCAGGGGCGTCCACCGGCCGAACACCATGGCGGCCAGGGCCATGAAGCCGAGGCCCGCAGGGGTGTGCTGCTCGAAGCGATCCAGCACGGCAGTCGAGAGCACCGCGCCGCCCAGGCCCGCCAGCAGGCCGCCTCCGAGCACCGCGCCCCAGCGCAGCAGCGGCACGCTCAGGCCCAGGGTGGCCACGGCGTGAGGCTTCTCGCCCACGGCGCGCAGGCGCAGGCCGATCGGGGTGTGGTGGAGCACGGCGTGGAAGACGAAGGGCAGCACCAGCGCGAGGTACGCCAGCCCGGGGTGGTCGGAGAGGGCCCGCAGCAGGGGGATGTCCTGGATCAGCGGCAGCTGCCAGCGCGGGAGCTGCTCGATGGGCGGGGTTCCGTTGGGGCTGAACAGGGCCTCGAGGAGGAAGGTGCCCCCGGCGAGCGCCACCAGGTTGATGGCCATGCCAGAGACGACCTGATCCGAGCGCCAGCGGATGCTCAGGTAGCCGTGCACGGAGGCCAGCGCCGCGCCCGCCACCATCCCCACGATGACAGCCAGGGGCGTGGGCATGGAGAGGGCAGCCACGGCGGCGACGAAAGCCCCGGCGCGCATCTGGCCTTCCACGCCGACGTTCACCACTCCCGCGCGCTCGGAGAGCACGCCTCCGAGGGTGGCGAAGATGAGCGCGGGGGCCGCGTCCAGGGTGGAGAAGAGGAGCGCCTCGAGAATCTCAAGCACGGGGCACCTCGGTGGAGGCGGGCTGGGATTTGCGCTTCCGCAGCAGCGTCAGCCACACCAGCCGGCCCGCCACGAAGAGCAGCGCCAGGCCCTGGATGAGCTCGGGGAAGCTCTTGTGGACGCCCAGCAGTTGCATGCGCGTGCCGCCAGCGCGGAGGATTCCGAAGAAGATCGCGGTGATCGTCACTCCCAGCGGGTTGTTGTTGCCGATGAGCGAGATGGCGATGCCGTCGAAGCCGTACGGCGCCGCGAGCGAGCCGGGGTAGCGGTACTCGGTGCCGAGCACGAGCACGGCGCCCGCCATGCCCGCCAGCGCGCCGGAGAGCGCCATGGCCTCGGCCGCGCGCTGCTTCACGGAGATGCCCGCAGCCCGAGCCGCGTCGGGGCCCAGTCCAGCCGCCTGCGTCTCGAAGCCACGCCGCGTCCGGGTGAGCCACAGCCAGACGAACAGAGCCACGGCCAGCGCCACCGGGAAGCCCAGGTTGAGCCGGGAGATGTCCGCCAGCAGCCGGGGAAACTGAGCCGTGGGGTGGATCTCCGCTGTGCCCGCCACCGAGTGGCCGCCGCTGGCCACCGCGCGCAGCGGGCCCACCGCGAGCCAGTTGTCCACCAAGCTCACCGCGACCCAGTTGAGCATGATGGTGGAGATGACTTCATGGACGCCGCGCCACAGCTTGAGTGCCGCAGCGATGAGGGCCCACGCCGCTCCCGTCACCGCGGCGGCCAGGATGGCCAGGGGAATGTGCACGACGGAGGGCAGGGCGATCTGCGCGCCCACCACCGCCGACGCCAGGGCGCCCACCACCATCTGCCCCTGCGCGCCGATGTTGAAGAGACCGGCCTTGAACGCCACCGCCACCGACAGGCCCGTGAGGATCAGCAGGGCCGCCTTGCCTGCGGACTCGCCCAGTGGGCGGGCCAGGAGCGCGCCGCTCCCGGTCTCCAGGTACTTGGGGATCTGGCCGATGCCTCCATAGAGCATCTGGAGGTAGGCCTCCGCCGCGGTGCTCAGGTCGCGCGTGAGGGCGATGGCCACCCAGCACACCACCAGCGCGAGGAGCACGGAGAGAATCGACGGTACTGCCGAGCGCAGGCGCTCACTCATGGCCCGCTCCCGCTCCCAGCATGCGCCGGCCAATCTCCCGCTCGTCGAACTCGGGCCGGGTGAAGGTTCCTGTCACGCGGCCCTCGAAGAGCACATAGATGCGATCCGACAGGGTCAGCACTTCCTCCAGATCCAGGGAGATGAGCAGCACGCCCACGCCTCGGGCTCGCTCCTCGCGCAGCCGGGAGTGCACCTGGGCCACCGCGCTGATGTCCAGGCCGCGCGTGGGCTGCACCACCACCAGGAACTTGGGCTCGGCGTCCAGCTCGCGCGCCACCACCACCTTCTGCTGGTTGCCGCCCGAGAGCGCCTGCACGGCCAGCAGCGGATCCGGAGGCCGTACGTCGTACGCGCCTAGCAGCTTCTTCGTTCGCTCGCGGCGGCCCTTGAAGTCCAGCCACGGGCCCTTGGCGAAGGGCGGCAGCCCCTGCCGGCCGAGCGCCACGTTCTCCTCCACGCTCATGCCCTTCACCACCGCGCGACGCAGCCGGTCCTCGGGCACGTGGCTCACCCCGCGCCGCCGGGCCTCGTGCGGGTTCAGGTTCGCCAGAGGCTTGCCCAGCAGCGAGCCCTCTCCGGACCCCAGCTTGCGCAGGCCGGTGAGCACCTCGGCCAGCTCCCGCTGCCCGTTGCCGTCCACTCCGGCGATGCCGACAATTTCGCCCGCGTGCACATCGAGCGTCACGCCGTTGAGCGCCGTGCTCCCATCCTCCACGCCCACCTTCAGGTCCCTGGCCGACAGCACCACCGCGCCCGTGGGCGGGTGGTAGGGCTCCACCACGGCGGGCCCCGTGCGCGCGTCGCCGACCATCAGGTTGGCCAGCTCGCTGGCGGTGGTCTCCTTCGCCTTCACCTCGGCCACGAGCTTGCCGCGCCGCATCACGGCGATGCGCTCGGCCACGCTGAGCACCTCGCGCAGCTTGTGGCTGATGAAGACCACGGTGTGCCCCTGGTCCTTCAGCCCGCGGGCCACGCGGAACAAGTCCTCGGACTCCTGGGGCGTGAGCACGGCAGTGGGCTCGTCGAGGATGAGCACCTTCGCGCCCCGGTGGAGCGCCTTGACGATCTCCACCTTCTGCTGCGAGCCCACCGTGAGCGTGTCCACCCGGGCCCGCAGATCCAACTGGAAGCCGAAGCGCTGGCAGGTGGCGGAGACCTCGGAGTAGGCGCGCTCCAAGTCCAACCGCCCCCACCGCTGGGGCTCGCGGCCGAGCACCACGTTCTCGACCACGGTGAGCGTGGGCACCAGCATGAAGTGCTGATGCACCATGCCGATCCCCCGGGCGATGGCGTCCCGGGGGCTCTTGAATCGGATCGGCTTGCCGTCCAGGACGATGTCGCCCTCGTCTGGGTGGTAGAGCCCATAGAGGACGTTCATCAGGCTGGACTTGCCCGCGCCGTTCTCGCCCACCAGCGCGAGCAATTCGCCCGCACCGATGTCGAGGGACACGTCATCCAGCGCCTGGACGCCGCCGAACCGCTTGGAGATGTGACGAAGGGAGATCAGGGCGTGGCTTTGAAGGAGGAGAGCTCTTCCTTGGAAGCGGGGACCTGGATCTCACCGGAGATGACGCGCTGGCGCAGGGCCTCCACCTTCTGGAGGGCCTCGGCCTTGCCCGGGAAGTCCACGCGGACGTCGGCGTAGCCCACGCCGCCCTCCTTCAGGCCCAGCGTCACGTCACCGGCGGCGAACTTGCCCTCGGCCAGGTCGCGCGACGCGGTGTAGATGGCCAGATCCAGGTGCTTGAGCATGGAGGTGAGCACCACCTCGGGCGCCACGTGCGACTGATCCGAGTCCACGCCGATGACGTAGACATTCTTACCGGCCGCCTTGGCCTCCTTCACCGCCTGGATGACGCCCAGGCCGTCCGCGCCGGCCGCCTGGAAGATGACGTCCGCGCCCTTCTTGATGAGGTCCTGCGCCACCTGCTTGCCGGCGGCCACGTTGTTGAAGCTGCCGGTGTAGACGGCCATCAGCCCCGTCTCGGCCTTGGGGTTGGTGGTCTTCACGCCCGCGCGGTAGCCCGCCTCGAACTTCTTGATGATGGGCACCTCCATGCCGCCCACGAAGCCCACCTTGCCCGTCTTCGAGACCAGACCCGCCAGCGCGCCCACGAGGAAGCTGCCCTCGTTCTCCTTGAAGGTGACGGTGCGGACGTTGGGCAGGCTGTACGGCTTGTTCTCCGCGTCCAGCAGCACGCTGTCCACCAGGAGGAACTTGGCGTTCGGGTTGGCCTTGGCCACCGTCTCCACTGCGGGCTCCAGCAGGAAGCCGTTGCCGATGGTCAGGTCCACGCCCTGGTCCACGAGCAGCTGCAGGTTGGGCTCATAGTCCTCGGGGGACTTGCTCTGGATCACCTGCGGCTCGATGGGCTGCGGGGTGATGGGGGGCTGCAGGTTGGTCAGGTCCGAGGTGATGGACGCCTTGATCTCCTCGGGGGAGGCGGCGACGTACTGGCCGCCCTCGTACTTCTTGCCGGCCGCCCAGGTCTCCAGGCCACGGAGCGCTGCGTCATTGAAGGAGTGGTCGCCACGGCCGCCCAGGTCCACCACGAGGCCAATCTTGTGGGTCTTGGCCTTCGGGGGCTCTGCGGGCTTGGCCTCCGCCTGGGGCTGCTGCTGCTGGGCGGGGGGCGTCGCCGGGGCAGCCGGAGGGGGTTCTTCCTTCTTACAGGCGCCGAGGAGCGCTGCAAGGGCCAGGGCAGAGAGGCGGAGGGTTCGGGTCATGGGAAGGCGTATCTACCAGATGATGGACCCGATGGAAGGGGTAGGCTATGGCCCCAAGCGTGAGACCCTACGAACTCATCAAAGCCAAGCGGGATGGCCGGGAGTTGGATCCGGACTCCATCCGCGAGTTCATTGCCGCCTATACCCGCGGTGACGTGCCGGACTACCAGATGTCCGCCATGTGCATGGCCGTCTTCTTCAAGGGGCTCAACCCCGTGGAGCTGGGCGCCTGGACACAGGCCATGCTCGAGTCTGGCGAGGTGCTCGACCTTTCCGAGACGCCCGGCATCAAGGTGGACAAGCACTCCACGGGTGGAGTGGGGGACAAGGTCTCCCTGAGCCTGGCGCCGCTGGCGGCGGCCTGTGGCGTGCCCGTGCCGATGATCTCCGGCCGGGGCCTGGGGCACACGGGCGGGACCCTGGACAAGCTGGAGTCCATCCCTGGCTTCAAGGTGGACCTCTCGGTGGCGGACTACCGGCGGCTCGTGCGGGATGTGGGGGCCTGCCTCATCGGGCAGACGGCCACGCTGGCTCCCGCGGACAAGAAGCTCTACGCGCTCCGGGATGTGACGGCCACGGTGGACTGCTTGCCGCTGATCGCCAGCTCCATCATGAGCAAGAAGCTGGCGGAGGGCATCGACGCGCTCGTGCTGGACGTGAAGACGGGCAGTGGCGCCTTCATGAAGCGCTTGGAGGACTCGCGCGCCCTGGCCCGGACGATGATCGGCATCGGCACGCAGATGAAGCGCAAGGTGACGGCGCTCATCACGGACATGGATCAGCCGCTGGGACGCGCGGTGGGCAACGCCCTCGAAGTGATTGAGGCGGTGGACATGCTCCGGGGCAAGGCACCGGCGGACTACACCGAGGTGACGCTGGCGCTCACGGCGGAGATGCTCGTGCTCGGCGGCAAGGCGGCGAACGAGGCTCAGGCGCGGCAGTTGTTGCAGCGCGCCATGGACGACGGGAGCGCGCTGCGCAAGCTCAAGGAGATTGTCCAGGTGCAGGGCGGCGATCCGCTCGCCATTGATGACTACAGCCGGTTGCCGCAGGCGAAGGCCACGGCGGACGTGCTGGCGCCAGGTGACGGTTTCGTCACGGGCATCGACACGGAGGCGGTGGGGCTGGCGGCGGTGGCGCTGGGGGCGGGACGGCAGCGGGTGGACAGCCGGATTGATCCAGCGGTGGGCTTCACGCTGCTGCGCAAGGTGGGCGAGCCGGTGAAGGCAGGCGAGCCGGTGGTGCGCGTGCACTATAATGACGCGGGCCCCCTCCAGGACGTGAAGGCGCGGCTGTTGGCGGCGTACCGCTTCGGCCCGCAGGCTCCGGCGCCTCGGCCGCTCATCGTGGAGCGGCTGGAGTAGAGCGGTTAGAGGAAATCCTGATACGTGTCATGAGTGCTTGATGACGTGGCGGGTCTCGTGCGAGATCCCTCGCGCCACCTGGGAGGGGTGACTCATGACTCGCAATCTTCTGTTCCTCGCTACGCTCGTCGCCGTCTTTCTCTCGCCGATCAATGCCCATGCGGGCGTGTGGTTCGAGGTTCTCCACGCCCCATGTTGGACGGGCAAAGAGGACAACGTGAAGCGTCCCGCGGGCCAGGAGATCCTCTACGGCCGCTACCGCGGCGCCGTGGACTGCTTCAACGACGACTTCAACGGCCGGGCCGCGCGCACCCTCCTGTCGATCAAGGCGTTCCAGGCCTGGGAGTACGGGACGATGTTCCTGTACTACGACATCACGGGCCCCTGGAACGGTGCCAACTCCAAGACCAAGGGTGAGGAGGATCGCGCCAACGAGCGCGGCGGCTTCTTCGGCGGCATCACCACGACGGTGTCCCCCAAGAAGATCGGCGAGAAGATCGCCGGCCGCGAGTTCAACTGGGGCCCCATCGCGGACCTGGAGATCAAGTACGAGATGGAGCACGTCTCCAAGTTCGGCATGCTGAACTACTACGGTCTGCAGTGGAGCCTGAAGCAGCCGTTCTTCGACTTCGTGACGGTGACCACGGTCATCCGTGACGACAGCGTGTTCAAGGGCATCGACTTCCAGGTGGGCGCGGCGTGGCAGAAGTCGTTCTCGATCGCCAGCCAGGACTTCATCTTCGGCGGCTTCTTCCAGACGGGCCTGTTCGGCGAGGGCGAGGGCGTGGGCAACTTCGCGGGCCAGAAGGGCAACCGGTTCTTCCTGTCCCAGCCCCAGCTGCTTTGGGACTTCGGCAAGCCCATCGGCTTCACCCCGGCCAAGCTCTACGCCGGCTTCGAGTACCAGCTCGCCTTCAACCGGTACCTCATCACCGGTAAGACCGAGAACGTGCTCCAGGGCATGATCCGCTGGAACATCTGAGCGGGTCCGCCTCGGGTGCAAAGAAACCGCCCGGACGTCCAGAACTGGCGGTCGAGCGTTCCAGTGCCTCGCCCTGAGCCCGGCGGCATATATGATGCCGCCGGAATGGGACTCTACGAGCAGGTCCAGGAGACGGTTCAGGCCATCCGCCAGCGGGCCGGGGGGCTAACGCCTCGGGTTGGCATCATCCTCGGCAGCGGGCTGGGGGCCTTCGCCGACAGCTTCGAGCGCAAGGTCGTCATCCCTTATGCCGAGCTGCCGCACTTCCCCCACTCGTCGGTGCCCGGTCACGCGGGCCGGCTCGTGCTGGGGCTGGTGGGCGGCGAGCCCGTGGTCGCCATGCAGGGCCGCGTCCACTCCTATGAGGGGTACTCCTCCGTGCAGGTCGCCTTCCCGGCCCGCGTGCTGTGCGCGCTCGGCATCCGGGGACTCGTGGTGACCAACGCCGCGGGCGGCATCAACTCCCAGTTCGCCCCGGGCGACCTGATGGCCATCACCGACCACCTCAACCTGTCGGGTTGGAACGCGCTGACGGGCCCCAATGATGACCGGCTGGGTCCTCGCTTTCCGGACATGAGCCGGGCTTATGCTCCCTCGCTCCGGGAGCTTCTGCTCCAGTCCGCCCAGCGAACCCAGGTGCTCCTGCGGCAGGGGGTCTATGTCATGGTGTCGGGTCCCTCGTACGAGACGCCAGCGGAGATCCGCATGTTCCGGACGTTGGGGGCGGACGCGGTGGGCATGAGCACCGTGCCCGAGGTAGTGGCCGCCAGCCACATGAGCGTCCCCGTGGTGGGGATCAGCTGCATCACCAACCTGGCGGCCGGTGTGGGAGACAAGCCCCTGACTCATGAAGAAGTGGCCGAGACGGCGAACCGGGTGGCGGGTATCTTCTCGCGGCTGCTGACGGACTTTCTTCCTGTGGTGGCACGCGCGTGAGCAACAAGGATTCGACAGCGATGGCGGAGCGGAACGATTCCAAGGGACCCCAGAGCGAGGAGCGGCGGGACTCGCCCCGAGTGCCCATGAACTTCCTGGTGCGGAAGGCCGGGAGCGACGCGTCCTACGAGCCCCGCGAGGGAGACCTCTCCCTGGGCGGCTGTGCCTTCAAGGGCACGGCGCTGGAGCCGGGCACGGCGCTGGAGGTGCGCTTTCGCCTGCCCAACCTGACGGACGAACTGAAGGTGCGTGGCGAGGTGCTCACCACCCCCGAGGCCTTGCAGAGCGGCGCCACGCGGGTCCGCTTCTTGGATTTGCCCGTCGAGGTGGAACTGTCCATTGCGCGCCACCTGGACCAGACGGCGCTGGGTGCACCGAAACGCTGAGCAGGAGGGAGCATGGCCGAGGAGATCCCCTGGGAGTCGCTGTTCCAGCAGGCTGCCAAGGTGCGCGAGCGCGCCCACGTGCCCTACTCACGCTTCCCGGTAGGAGCAGCTGTCCTCTTCGCGGACGGCAACATCGTCACGGGCTGTAACGTGGAGAACGCCACCTATGGACTGACGGTGTGTGCCGAGCGCAATGCGTTCGCCGCCTCGGTGGCCCAGGGCAGGGTTCGGCCCGTGGCGGTGGCCATCGTGGTGGACACCCCCACGCCGTGCCCGCCGTGCGGCATGTGCCGGCAGGTGATGGCGGAGTTCGCCGGGCCGGACTTGCCCGTGCGCAGCCGCAACCTCAAGGGGGAGGAGGCGCAATACTCCCTCCGGGAGCTCTTGCCGCACGCCTTCACGCGCGACTTCCTCTGAGACTGGCCTGCTCTGTGTTAAGAGCAGCCGCGCGTGGACCTGCTCCTCACCCATGGCACCGTCGTGACGATGAACCGCGAGCGCGAGGTGCTCGCGGACACGGACGTCCTCATCCAGGATGGCCGCATCGCCAAGATTGGACGCGGGCTCAAGGTGAAGGGCGCCGCGAGGCGGGTGCTCGACGTGCGCGGCCAGGTGGTGCTGCCCGGCCTCATCCACGGCCACCTGCACGCCTGCCAGACGCTGTTCCGCAACCACGCGGACGGGCTGGAACTGCTGGACTGGCTCCGCGAGCGCATCTGGCCCTACGAGGCCGCGCATGACGCGGAGTCCCTGCGGGCCTCGGCCGATCTGACTTTCGCCGAGCTCATCCAGTCCGGTGCCACGGCGGCGCTCGACATGGGCACGGTGCGTCACTACGACTCGGTGTTCGAGTCCGCGCGGGACTGCGGGTTCCGGCTCACCGGCGGCAAGGCGATGATGGACACGGGCCACTCGCTGCCCGCGGGCCTGCGCGAGACGACGGAGGCCTCGCTCGCCGAGAGCTTGGCGCTGCTGGAGCGCTGGCACGGCACGCACGGGGACCGGCTCCGCTACGCCTTCGCACCGCGCTTCGTGCTCTCGTGCACCGAGCCGCTCCTCAAAGAGGTGTCCCGGCTGGCGAAGGAGAAGGGCGTGCGCGTGCACACCCACGCCAGCGAGAACGCCACCGAGTGCGATCTGGTGCGCCAGCGCATCGGCCTGGACAACGTGGCGTACTTTCACTCGCTGGGGCTCAGCGGCCCCCATGTGACGCTGGCCCACTGCGTGTGGCTCACCGCCGAGGAGCAGCGCCTGCTGCGCGAGACGGGCACGGTGGTGTGCCACTGCCCCAGCTCCAACCTGAAGCTCGCCTCCGGCATCGCCAAGGTGCCCGAGCTGATGGACTCGGGCGTCCACGTCTGCCTGGGCGCGGACGGCGCTCCCTGCAACAACAACCTGGACATCTTCCTGGAGATGCGGCTCGCGGCCCTGTTGCACAAGCCGCGCGTGGGCCCTCTGGCCATGCCGCCGATGCGCGTGCTGGAGATGGCCACCCTGGAGGGAGCGCGGGCGATCGGGATGGAGAAGGAAGTGGGCTCGCTGGAGGAGGGCAAGCGCGCTGACGTCACCGTGGTGGACGTCCGCGGCCTGCACACCCTGCCCACCCCTCAGAACGTCCTGGACGCGGTGGTCCACGCCGCTCGCTCCACGGACGTGTGTCACGTGGCCATCGACGGCCAGCTCGTCCTCAAGGACCGGCAGCTGCTCACGATGGACGCCCACGACGTCGCCGAGCGCGCCCAGAAGCACGCCACTCGCATCATCGAGCGCGCGAACCTCTGACGGCGGCTGAAGGTCAGGCCGCCCGGGTCGACTCGCCGCGGACCGGCAGCCGCGCGACGAACGAGGTGGCCCACCCTTGTGCCTCCTCCACGGTGATGCGCCCGCCATGGGCCTCGACAGCGAGCCGGGAGAAGTAGAGCCCCAGGCCGTAGCCCGACCGGGCTCCTTGCTCCTGTGCCCCCTGCACGTGCTTGTCGAAGAGGCGGGGGCGCAGCAACGGATCGATCGGGGTGCCGTCGTTGCGCACGGCGAGGTAGGGAGCGCCGCCCTCGTTGCCTGCCTCCAGCCGCACCCGTCCGCCCGGGGGCGTGTGCCGCAGGGCATTGGCCACGAGGTTCTCCACCACCCGCATGAGGAGCGCCTTGTCTCCCTGGATGACCAGCCCCACCGGCGCCTCCACCTCCAGCGTGAGCCGCCGGAACTGCGCGGCCTGCCCGAACGCCTGGCGCACTTCCTCGAAGATCGCGGTGATGTCCAGCCGCTGAGGACGTAGCTCCAGCTTGCCCTCCTCCAGGCGGGGCAGGTCGAGCAGCTCGGTGATCATCCGCTCCATGCGCCCGGTGACGGCCAGGCCCGAGCGGACGCCCTGCATGAGCTGCAGGTCTCCGCCAATGGCGAGCTCCGCCTCCAGCCAGGAGAAAGTCATGGTCAGCGCGGACAGCGGCGAGCGCAGATCATGCACGAGGAACTGGATGAGCTGGTCCTTGTCCCGCTGGAGCGCCAGGAGCTGCTCGTTCTGCGCGCGCGCCTCGCCGAGCATCTGCTCGATGGTCTGCCGGGCCTGCGCCAGCTCCTGGACGCGCCGGGCCTCGCCCCGCCGCTCCATCTCTGTGCGGGTCAGGTCCAGGACGAGCTCCCGTAGACGCTGGGGACCGTACTGGCTCATGAAGGCCACCATGCCCAGCACCACGGCGGCCAGCGTCACCGAGCCCCATGTCACCTCCGCTTCGCGCATGAGCACGGCCTGGGCCACGGCGGCCAGCAGCGCTGTCGTATAGGCGACGCCCCGCACCAGTGTGAGGCTGCTCAGCACCACCACCAGCGCGAAGAGCCCC
The DNA here is from genome assembly GCF_000737315.1 of Hyalangium minutum. Classification (GTDB taxonomy): domain Bacteria; phylum Myxococcota; class Myxococcia; order Myxococcales; family Myxococcaceae; genus Hyalangium; species Hyalangium minutum. Next base: position 119,968 of record NZ_JMCB01000017.1, on the reverse strand, counting down.
AGGCTGAAGCCGGCAATCCCCGCCGGGAAGCGGGCCATGGGCAGGGCGGAGTACTGCACCCAGAAGACGAGCCCCACGTCCACCCCGGACTGGGCCACGTCCAACCAGTGGACGAAGCGCTTGCCGTGCAGGGCCAGCAGCACCACCGCCACCCCCAGGTAGAGCGCGAGCGGCAGCGGATACGAAGCCCAATCCTCCCGGCCCGCAACCCACAGCCCCGAGGTGATGAGGAGGAAGACGAGCGCACCCGCCACCCGCACCGCCGCGCCGACCCGCAGCACCCGGCGGCGCTGTTGATCCACGGCCTCATCCAGGAGTGAGTCGAAAGCTTGGGTGTCCTGCGGGGTCATGTGAGAGGGAGCCAGACATTACCACCCCCAAGGGGTCCCCGTGGACAGCCCGCCGGTATGAGTGGTGGGGGAGAGGGGCCTGCTTCCTCGTCCGGGGCCAGGGCATCCCGGCAAAACCGCGACAGGTAGGCAATCTCCCACTTGGGATAGGCGTACGGGAGGGAGAAGGGTAGGCTTGAGGCCCTCGGGATCGTATAAGACCTGGGTATCCGGGAACTTTGGAGGAGGTAGCAGCCAACATGTGGCAACGGTTCAAGAGAGCAATGCGCAGCTTTGCGGGCTTCTTCGTCTCCTCCATCGAGGACCCGGAGCTCATCCTCGAGCAGAACGTGCGGGACCTGAATGATCAGGTGCCGAAGATGAACGAGTCCATCGCCATGGTGCGGGCGAACGTGACGCTGCTGGAGAAGGAGAACGCCAAGTACCAGCAGGACGTGCGCGAGCTCACCGCCAAGGTGAAGGCCGCCATCCAGGCGGGCCGGGATGATCTCGCCGGGCAGTACGCCTCGCGCCTGCAGATCGAGAAGCAGGCCCTCGAGCGCAACGAGCAGCAGCTGCAGATTGCTCGTGCCGCGTACGAGAAGGCGATGAACGTGAAGAAGATCTTCATGCGCGAGAAGGAGCGGAAGACCCAGGAGGCGATGAACGCCATCCGGGACGCCCGCCGCGCCAAGTGGCAGTCCAAGGTGGCGGACGCCATGGAGTCCTTCCAGGTGGCCGGCATCGACGCCACCCACGACGAGATGCTCCGCAAGGTCCAGGAGGGAGCGGCCGTCAACGAGGCGCGCATGCAGATGGCGCTCGAGTCGGTGGACCACCAGGCGCTCTCCATCGAGGAGGAGGCCGAGAAGCTGCAGGCCAACGAGCTGGTGAAGCAGTTCAAGATGGAGATGGGCCTGGACAGCCCCGCGCCGGTGTCGGACGTGGGCGAGCCTGCGGCGAAGACCATCGGCAAGAAGGTGGAGATCAAGTAGCCCTCCCGAGGGGAAGAGGCCCTAGCCATGAAGCTGCATCGCGGGCCAGGCCTCTTCCTCTTCCTTGCCCTGTGCCTGGGCGGCGTGGGCTACACGCTCGCGTCCCGGCTGGGGTACCTGGATCGCCTCCAGCGCCGCTTCTTTCCGGCGGCGCAGGAGGCGATTCGCCTTTCTCCCGGAGACTTTCCCGCGGGTGTGTCGGCGCCGGTGGCGGATGTGGCCTCGGTGCCGCTGCGGCCGGTGCTGATTGGCTTTACGCCGCGCGGCTCGGCCTCGGCGCTGCTGCTGGCCACGGGTGGCTCCGTGACGCTGGATGTGCCCGCGGCTCCTCTGGGGGCAGCGCAGGGCGTGCTCAAGACGGCGTATGCGCTGGATGCCCGCGCGGTGCTGTTCGCCCGAGAGGAGGAACTGCGGCAGGCGCTGGCGGCGGGCGCGGAGAACGGCGGGGTGGACATGGCCTGTCTCTCGGTGGACCGGCTGGCGGCCTGGACGCCCTCGCTGCGGGATGCGGCGCCGCGCACGGTGATGTTGCTAGGGCGCAGCCGCGGGCAGGAGGCGCTGGCGGCGGTGGGGGTGGAGAACCTGGCGGCCCTGCGCGGCAAGCGCCTGGGCGTGTACCCGGGCAGCTCGGCGAACTACTTCGCGATGTGGGTTCTGTCGCGCATGGGCCTGCGGACGACGGATGTGAAGTGGGTGGACTTGCCCTCCACGCTGGATGCGGGCCGCGCACTGCGCGAGGGCCGGGCGGATGCGGTGGTGGGGCTCTGGGGAGACGTGGAGCTGGCGGCGAGGGATCGCGGCGGAGCGGTGCTGGCGACGACGGCGGACGCGCCGCACTTGATTGCCACGGTGCTGGTGACGCGCGGGGACTTCGCGGCGCGCTACCCGGATGCGGTGCGGCGGGTGCTGCGTGGGCTGCTGGACGCGGGGCAGAGTGTTCAAAAGGACCCGGGCCCGGCGGCCCGGATGCTGGGGGACGTGGCGCCGTACCTGGGGGACCCGACCGAGGCCATCCGCTCGGCGCCTCCGGCGACACTGGCGGACAATCGAGCGTTCTTCGGGCTTTCCGGCGAGGCGCCTGTCACCTATGACGAGTTGTTCCAGAGCGCCTCGGCGCTGTTCCAGAAACTCAAGCGGGGGGCGGTGGCGCCACCCGCGGAGGACACGCGGGATCTTGGAGCGTTGAAGTACGTGTCGGAGGCCCGCGGTCCCTGACACCCCCGGAGAGGGGGAGGAGAGCTTCGGTGGCGGATTCGCCCAGCTTCATCAAGGCCGCCTTCTTGTTGCCAGCCAATCTCGTGGGCCTGCTGACGGCGGGGGCCTCGTCGCTGATGACGGGAGAGCCGCTGCCGGCGCTCGTGGCGCTGGGGGTGGAGGGGCTCTACCTGGGCATCGTCCCGTCGATGAAGCGGTTCCAGCGGGCGGTGCGTGCGAAGGGTGGCACCGAGGAGGGTGATCCGGCGCGCAAGGAGGTAGACGCGCTGCTGTCCGAGCTAGCGCCCTCGCAGCGCGAGCACTACCAGGTGCTGGTGGGGCTGAAGGAGAAGATCCTGGAGAGCTACCGGCGCCTACCGGGAGGCAAGGTGCTGGCGACGGACAGTGAGCCCCGGCTGGACGCGCTGCTGACGTCCTTCCTGCGGCTGGTGGCAGCGCTGAACCACCACCGCACGTACCTGAACAGCACGGATCGGGAGCAGCTGGAGAAGGAGCTGCGCGCGCTGGAGGCAGAGGTGGCGCAGGAGGCCAACCCGCGGCTGAAGGACGTGAAGGAGAAGCGGCTGGAGATCCTGCGCAAGCGGGTGGGGCGGTTCCAGCAGGCGGGCGAGAGCCGCGAGGTGGTGAGCCACCAACTGGCGGGGATCGAAGACCTGATGCGGCTGACGCACGAGCAGTCCATCACCATCCGGGATCCGGAGACGGTGAACCGTCAGCTGGACGTGGTGAGTGCCGAGGTGCAGGCCACGGACGAGACGGTGCGCGAGATGGAGCGCTTCATGGACTTCCAGGACGAGATCAGCAAGCCGCTGCCGCACGGCACGCGGGTGCGGTGAGCCTCAGTCCTGCGAGCCGCGTCCTCAGTCGAGCGCCAGCCGCATGACGTGGCGCCGAGTCCCGGCGCGGCCGACCTCCTCGAACCCCGCTTCGACGAAGGTGGAGACGAAGCCCATGAAGCGGTAGCTGGGAGAGTCGGGGTCCACGGGATACGCCTCAAGCACGGTGGCCCCTTGGGCCTTCGCATGGTGGATGGCGGCATCCAGCAGTTGGTGCATCACGCCTTCGCCTCGGAGGCGGCGATCGATGAAGAAGCAGGTGAGGGACCACACCCACTCGGCGCTGGGCTCCGAGGGATCTTTCGGCCCTCCGAGGCGGCGGAACGTCTCGCGCGGGGCGATGGAGCACCAGGCCATCGGCTCGTCATCGAGGTAGCCGAGCAAACCGATGGGCACTTCTCCTTTGACCCGCTTGGACATGGAGGCCTTCCGGCTCGCCCTGTCGGTCTTGCGTGTCTCGGCGCCGTCGGCTCGGAAGGGCATGCACCAGCAGTACGACGGATTGCCGCGGCGCTCGAAGAGCTTCACGAAGTCCCGCCAGCGCTCAGAGGTGACTTCGTGAAAGACGAGCTGTGCGTCCGCGGAGGTACTCATCGCGGAAATTGTAGGGTCACCGCCCTGCCAGGGAACGGGCTTGCTGTGCGAGTGTCATGTATCCAAGGCGCGTGGCCGCCAGCTCGATCTCGCTGCACGCAGCGCGAGTCCGGTCCGCGTCACGGTTCCGCCCGAGCGCCACCAGGCTCAGCCGCGCCCGGAACTCCAGCCCTTTCAATCCGGCCTGCTGGGCCCGCTCGATGAAGCCTGGGAGTTGACGCTCCGCTTCCTCCTGCTCGGCAGGGGAGCCCAGCAAGGCCAGCGCCGCGCGGGTGAGCAGGACGTCCGCTTGGATGAACACGTCCTCGCTGTTCGCCGCCAGCGCCTGGGCGCGTGCCAGGGACTCCCGAGCCTGCGTGGCCTCTCCTTTGGCCTGGAAGACCCGAGCCAACTGCGCGTGAGCCAGCCCCTCCCGGTCGCGGTTCTGCTGCTCCACGTAGAAGGCGCGAGCCTGCTCCGCCAGCGCGAGGGCCTGATCCGTGAGCCCCTCCTCGAGCGCCAGCTTCGACAGCTCCAGCTCGGTCTCGATGACGAAGGCCTTGAAGCCCCGGGCCTGTCGCAGCGTCAGCGCCCGCTCGAGCCGCGACCGCGCCTGGAGCCGGTATCCCCGGTCCATGAAGAGCAACCCCAGTTCCTGCTGTGCCCAGGCCTGGGTGTAGTCGTCCCCGTTGGCCTGCGCGACGCGGCACCCGGCCTCCAGGCGCCGCTGGGCCTCCTCCAGCGCTCCCTGGTGACGCAGCACCACCGCCCCTTGGACATCATGGTGGGACAGCTCCGCAGGCATCTCCAGGCCCTGATAGAGGGTAACGGCTTCACGGGTGAACTTCAGCGCGGCGTCGAGGTCTCCCAGGTGGCAATGCACCCAGCCTGCGATTCCCAGCGCCTCGCCCTCGAGCACGGAGCCCCGGTATTCCTGCAGCAGCCGGCGCGCTTCCGCCGTGACGCCCTCGGCATCTCGCAGGCGCATCAAGTCGATGAGCGCGATGGCCTGTCCGAGCATGGCGCGGATGGCCCCGCCGCGATCTCCCGCCTTGAGGAAGAGCTGGCCGGCCTCCGCCGCGAGCCCCACGGCTTGCACGGGATTGCCCAGGTTGCGGACCGCGAAGGACTCGGAGATCAGCGCGGAGGCGGCGAGCACCCACTGCCCGGCATGGCACGCCTTCTCCACCGCGAGCCCCGCGTGCCTGCGGGAGGCCTCGAAGTCGGCGGTGAGCGAGGTGGCAGTCGCGTTCACCAGATCGATGCGCGCATCCTCGCTCAGCGGAGCGGGCAGGCTCCGCAGCGCCTCGATGGTGGCGAGCGCCTCTCGAGGCTTTCCCGCCGACATCTGAGCGGACGCCAGGGCGGTGCCGTACTCCACGGAGTCGGGGCCGAGCCTCACGAGCTCGCGGTAGGCCTCGATGGCGGACACCCAGTCCGCCTGCGCCTCGTGGTGGCGGGCCTGGACCAGCCAGCGCTCCTCGGGGGAGAGCCCCTCGGACAGCTCGAAGGCCCGGCGCGCGGCCTTCTTGGCCCGCTCGGCGAGGAAGAGCGCTTGATAGGCCGCAGCGAGCGCGGAGTGGGCCAGCGCGAAGCCCGGCTCTCGCTCCACCACCTGCTGGAGCCGCTCGACGGCGAGGGCGGCCTCGTAGTCGCGCAGGGCGGCGAGTCCCTCCGCGTAGAGGCGAGCGGCCTCGGGGTGGGAGGGCATGGCGCCGCGCACACGCAGGGCCTGCTCGGGAGTCAGCGGCTCGAGCCCCAGGTTCTGGCGGAGCGCACTGCCCACGCGAGACAGGAGCGCCAACAAGTCCTGCTCCGAGCCCACCTCCGTCACGTGAGCGACGGTCTCGCCACTTCCAGCATCGCGGAGGCTCAGGTCAAGCCTCAGCGTCGCGGCGCCCGCCGCTCCGATCGCGAGGTAGGTGCCCGTGAGCACCAGATCCACGAGAGAGTGCGCGCGGATGCGTCCCAGGGTCTCCCGGGCGAAGCCCTCCTCTTCGGGGAGGGAGAGTTCCCGGCGCATGCGGGCCACCTCTTCACCGGAGAGCAGGCGCACCTGACCGCTGGCGGATAGCTCCGCGGTGAGCACCTCCGCGAGGGCCGTGGAGAGCCAGGCCGTCTCCGGGCTGGCCCTCAGGCTCCGAGGCGTGAACACCGCCAAGGATCTGCGGGCCTGAGGTGAGGCGAGAGGCGGCTGCACCGAGCGCGGCGCAGAGCGGAGGGCGGCTACCACCTCCGCCGCGGTGGCGAAGCGGTCCTGGGGCTTCAGGGCCAGACAGCGCAGCAGGGCCGTGTCCCACTGCGGCTCCAGCTCGGGCACCCAGCTCCGAGGCGGGGTCGGCGGAGCATCCAGGCGCAGGGAGGCCGTGGCCAGGGGCGTCTCCGCATCGAAGGGGAGGCGCCCGGTGGCCAGCTCATAGAGGACCACGCCGAACGAGTAGATGTCCGAGGCCGGGGAGAGGGCCTCACCGCGCACCTGCTCGGGGGACATGTAGCTGGGCGTCCCGATGAAGTCTCCGGCCCCGGGAGCCGACGCGTCCTTCTCCCGGGCCAGGGCCATGGCGAGCCCAAAGTCGGTCACCACCACCCGGAGACTCGCCGGGGAAGCAGGAGAGGGGATGAGCACCACGTTGCTGCTCTTGAAGTCGCGGTGGATGATCCGCGCCGCGTGCGCCGCATCGAGCGCCGAGGCCATCTGCTCGGCCAGGAGCAGGACTTGCTCCGGCGGGAGGCGGCCGCTCCTTGCCACGTAGGCCTGGAGGGTCTCCCCTTCCAGCAGCTCCATGGTGAGGAACATCACCGCGTGGGACTTCCCCGAGGGCTCCTGGACCGCGAGGTGCTCTCCCAAGTCGAAGACCCGGCAGACATTCGGGTGTGTTACGCGGCGCGCCAACCGCAGCTCGTCCTTGAACCGATACAGCGCGTCGGGCCGGGAGGCGCGCTCCGGGTGAATGGTCTTCAGGGCGACGCACTCGTGGAGGGAGAGATCCTCCACTGCGTACACCTCGCCCTGGCTGCCCTTGGCGATGAAGCGCAGCACCTGATAGCGCCCGGCGATCCGGACGCCATCCGGGAACGTCCGCTCTGGCAGGTCGGGTCCTCTTGGCGCCCCCAGCTCCTCTCGATCGGTCCGGGCGAAGCTCACGGTCTCGTGAGCTTCCTCGCTGCGGGGGCGCTTCATAAGGGGATCAGCAAAGCACCAAATCGAGGCTTCACTCCAGATCCTGGGAAGTCCCCTGGTTGGAGGCCCACTGGCCGAGGGGCAGCCGTGTGGGGCCTCAGTACACCGTGCTCTGCCAGGGGAAGAGGTACGTCAGCGGGATGCTCAGCCGGGCCGCCCAGGACGCCTCGTTGTGCCCCGCGCCCTGCGCCACGTAGGAGTACAGGTCCTGGCCCTGCACGTAGCCGTCCGTCACCAGGGCGTCCCGCATCCGCGTGGTCTCCGTGAGCCCGTCGCTGTTGGTGCCTGCGTCGATGTAGAAGCTCACCGCCACCTTCGCCGTCGCCGCCTCTACCTGTTGGGTCAGCGCCTGGCCGTTCCACCAGAACGAGCTCGACAGGCCGCCCGACTTCGAGAACACCTCGGGGTGACGCCGCGAGATGTAGGTCGACACGAGCCCACCCAGCGACGAGCCCATGATCGCCGTGTTCTTGTTCGTCGTCAGCGTCCGGTAGTTCTGGTTGATGTACGGGCGCACCGTCTCCAGCAGGAAGCGCTCATAGACGTCCGCTCCGCCGCCGCCGTACTGCGGATCACAGCACGGCGTGTACTCGTAGATGCGGTTGGCTCCGCCGTTGTCCACGCCCACGACGATCACCTCGTCCATCTGTCCGTTATTGATCAGGCTGTTGGCCGTCTCGTCCACCTGCCACTCCACGCCGCCGAACGCCGTGGCCGCCTCGAACAGGTTCTGCCCGTCGTGCATGTAGAGCACCGGGTAGCGCTTGAGCGGGTTCAGCGAGTAGCTCGGCGGCAGGTAGATGCGCAGCGTCCGCGTGTTCCCCAGCTGCGGCGAGCTGAAGTTGTTGATCTTCACCAGCGTGCCCGCCCGCCCCTGGAAGAACGGGTAGATGTTCACTGTGGTGCCCGCCTTCACCTTGTAGTTGGCCCCGATCGACCACGTGGCGTCGTTGATCATCGGCTTGAGCTCAACGTCCCCCACACTGTCCGGCCACGTGTACGTCCACGCGTTGCCCGTGGCCCACGTGGCGTTGACCCCTGTGGTCCACGAGAACGGCGACTTGCTGCCTCGCAGGGTGATGCGGTTTCCGTAGCCCACGTCGTAGTTGACCCGGACCGTTGTTGCCTCGGCCGCTGCAGCGGACACGAGGACCAGCAGGCAGGCCAGAGTCCTGGCCCAGACCGAGACGTACTTGCGCATGTGTGAACCCTCCCAGCGAGAGGGCGCTGCGCGGCGGGATCCAACGCCGCCCTCCGCAGGCCCGGCGGCCCTGTTAGCAGCCTGTCCAGCCATGAACAAGCCGCCCACTGTGAATATCCCGCTGAGATGTCAGGAAGAAATTGACTCTGGCCCCGGGTCCGTCTGCACTCCGCCCCATGCTCCGCCGCGCTTGGTCCTGGTCCCTGCTGCTCCTCCTCGTCGTGCTCGCTGGCTGCTCACGCTGTGGGAAAGAGGCGGGCCCCGCTGCCCCGGGGGGCAAGGCCCCCACCGTCGAGCGCTTTCTGCCGCGTGAGGTGCAGCTCGCCATCGTCGTTCAGGATCTCGGCACGCTCGGCGAGAAGCTCGCGCGCTTCCAGAACCTGAAGATCGCCTCCTTCCTGGCGCAACTGCAGAACTCCTCGTCCGCGGACGCGGTGGTCACCTCGGTGATGCGCCAGATCGGCGTGGATCTGCGCAGCCGCCAGGCCATCGAGAAGGCGGGCATCGATCCCGGCAAGGGCGCGGGCGTGGCGGTCCTCGTGCCCGGCCAGTCTTTCTCCGTGCTCGGAGTGAAGGATGCCAAGGCCCTGGAGGAGACCTTCGGCAACCTCGCGCGCAACCGCCTCGGCGCCCCCGAGCGCAAGGAGGAGAAGTCGGGCGGCGGCACGCTCATCACTTTCAGCCGCAAGGGCGCTCCCACGCCCCAACTGGGCATGCTCTTCGTCGGGGACTTCGTGCTGGTGGCGCCGGGCAATGTCGTCGCGCGGCTGCCGGAGATGGCCTCGCTGCCGCTCGAGAAGAGCCTCGTGGATGAGCCGGTGATGACCGCCTCGCTGGGGCGGCTCCCCAAGGAGCGGGACTTCCACCTCTACTTCCCCGGCGGCACCCAGGTCATCCGCCCTGGCACTGTGCAGGGACTCACCGTCACGGGTCGCATCGAGGATCAGTCCGTGACGCTCCGCGCGGACGCTCCGTGGCCCGACACCCAGGAGTCCCTCTCTCCGCTCGTTCCCAAGGATGGGCCGGACCTGCTCGGCTACCTGCCCGCGGACAGCTTCCTCATCATGCGCTACCGCGGAGAGCCCTCCACACTCAGCGGCGTGTGGCCCTACATCGTCGGCCCGTATGTCACCCGCGCGGTGCAGCAGAGCAACTTCGACATCAAGGGCGAGGTGCTCGACAACCTGCAGAGCGGCATCTCGCTGGGGGTGGCGTTGGCGCCCACGGTCAACCTGGGCGCGGGGGTTCCCGAGCTGGACATCCGCCGAACCAGTCCCTTCCAGTACGTGCAGTTGATGGCCGTCGCTCAGGCCAAGGACGCGGCCAAGGCCCAGGCCACGCTGGAGAAGATCCCCGCCATCGCTGGCAACTTCGGCGCGCAGGTGAAGCCCGAGGACGTGAACGGCAAGCGCGTGTACCTCACCTCGTACCGGGCGGGGGAGGGCGCTCACTTCGCGGAGGTGGACGGGAAGCTGGTGCTCGCGGCGCCTCGCGCGCGGCTGGAGGCGGCGCTCACGGGCCTGGCGGGCAAGCCGGGAGAGAGCGTGGTGGCGCAGGACCTCCGGGATTCGGTGAAGGACGCGGTCCTCTTCATGGTGCTGGATCTGCGCAAGCTGGCGGACTCGGTGCGCAACCTCCCGTCCGAGGCCTGGGGCGTGGGAGGCTTCGCCATCCGCGCCACCGCCCTGCGCTGGCTGGAGGCCACGGATGACCTGCGCGCGGTGACCTTCAGCGTGTCCCAGAAGGAGAAGGCCGTGCAGGCGGAGCTCTCGTTGAAGTTGACCCTCGCGCCGCCTGCGGCGCAGCCTGGGGCCCAGCCCCCGGCTCAGACTCCGCCCCAGCCCACCGAGGCCCAGTGATCCGCGCCCGAGACATCGTCAAGGAGTACCACGATGGGGATGGCACGCTGGTGCGCGTGCTGGATGGCCTGTCGCTCGAAGTCGAGCAGGGGGACTTCGTCGCGGTGGTGGGGCCCTCGGGCAGCGGCAAGTCCACGCTGCTGCACCTGCTCGGCGGCCTGGACGTCCACTACACCGGCGATGTGGAGGTGGGCGGCGTCAAGCTGCGCGGGTTGCGAGACCAGGAACTCGCCCGCTTCCGCAACTCGCACGTGGGCTTCGTCTTCCAGTCCTTCCACCTCATCCCCAATCTCTCGGCGGTGGAGAACGTGCTGATGCCCTCGCACTTCGGCGCGGAGTCGCTCGATGCGCGCAAGCGGGCCGAAGCCATGCTGGATCGGGTGGGGCTCCTGGCCAAGAAGGACCGCGCCCCGGTGCGGCTGTCCGGCGGCGAGCGCCAGCGCGTGGCCATCGCCCGCGCTCTCTTCACGGACCCCAAGCTGTTGCTGTGCGATGAGCCCACCGGCAACCTCGATGCGGCCACGGGCGCGGGGGTCATCCAGCTCTTCCACGAGCTGCACCGTGAGGGGCTCACCGTGCTCGCCGTCACCCACGAGGAGCGCATGAGCTCCGCCGCCCGCCGTGTGCTGCGGCTCAAGGAGGGCAAGCTCGTCGAGGAGCCCGTCCGTCCCGCTCCCGGAGGTACGCCATGAGGCTCTCCGCCCTCTCGCGGTTGGTCCGCCTCAGCCTCGCCCGCGAGCGCAAGGGCGCGTTCTTCTCCGCCTTCGGCGTGGCCGTGGGCGTGGGCGCGCTCGTCTTCTTCGTGGGCCTGGGCCTGGGCGTGGGCCGCGTCATCCGCGAGCGCATCTTCCCCACGGACGCGCGGCTGGTGGACGTGGTGCCTCCGGCCGTGTCGCTCGGCTCGTTGCTCGGGGGCGGCAAGCTGGACAATGAGACGGTGGAGCGCCTGGCCGCGCTGCCCGGTGTCGAGAAGGTGTACCGGAAGATGAACGTCCGCGTGCCCGCCGTCAGCCGCTACGAGGGCGCCTTCTTCGGCTCCCGGTTGCGCATGGGTATGGAGGTGCTGGCCGTGGGCGTGGACCCCGGGCTGGTGGAGAAGGACGTCCAGCTCGGCGCCTTCAAGGACTCGGGACCGGATCAGCCCATCCCCGCCGTCATCTCCACGCGGCTCCTGGAGATCTACAACAAGACCTTTGCCCCGGCCCGGAAGCTGCCCCAGCTCTCGCCGCAGATGATCGTCGGCTTCGGCTTTCCGGTGGAGTTCAACCGCTCCTATGTGGCCCAGGCCGCTCCGGGCCCGACCACGGCCGCCCAGGCGCAGGTGGTGGGGGCCTCGGATCGGGGCCTGCTCGCCGGCATCACCATTCCGCTCGACACGGCCATCCGCCTCAACAAGGCCTCGGGTGTGGACGGCGAGACGTTCACCGGCGTCACCCTCGTGGCGCAGGACCCCTCCCAGGTGTCGCGGCTCGTCGCGGCTGTGAAGGAGATGGGTCTGGAGATCGACGACCAAGAGCGGCGGCTCGCCGAGAATGCGGGCGCCGCCGTGACGCTCACCACCTCCGCGCTCGCGCTGCTGTCCATCCTCATCTGCGTGCTGGCCGCGGTGAACATCGCCCACGCGCTCTCCGCCTCGGTGCGCGCGCGCGCCAAGGAGATCGGCGTGATGCAGGCCGTGGGGGCCTCGCGCTCGGATGTACGCAACATCGTGCTCGCCGAGGCCGGGGTGGTCGGGCTGCTCGGAGGCGCCACTGGCACCGCCCTGGCCCTGCTCCTGGCGTTCGCCATCAACCGGCTCGCGGCCCGGTACCTGCCGGACTTCCCCTTCAAGCCCGATAGCTTCTTCTCCTTTCCCTGGCCGGTGGTGCTCGGGGGCGTGGCGCTCGGACTCGTCGCGGCGCTCGCCGGAGCCTACTTCCCCAGCCGTCGCGCCGCCGCCACGGACCCTGCTCGGACACTCGCCGGATGACGCTCCCTTCTCGAAAGATGCTCCTGGCCAATGGGGGCTGTCTGCTGCTGCTGGCCTGGCTCTATGGCGGTGATGTGAGTGACGCCCTCCGGTCCCGTACCGCCGAGGTGGCCGCCTTCACCGAGCCGCCCTCCCTGGTCCGCCCCGCAGGGGTGCTCATCCTCGGCGCGCTCGCCCTGGGTGGGGGGCTGTGGGGCCTGATCAAGCGCCGGGGCGATGATTACAAGGGCTACCGGCTGTTGCCCATTGTGCTGGTGGGTGCACTCTTCGTGGATCTCGTCGTCGCCGAGCGCCGTACGCCCCTGGGCTCCGTGGACATGGCCTCCCTGGCGCTCCGGTCCTTCCAGGAGCAGGCTCAGGAGCTGGCCACCCCCACCGCCGTCCCCGCCGAGCCCGCCGTCCTCAACCCCCTCCTCGAGAAGTTGGGACGCCCGCCCTACCTCGTGCGAGGCCAGCCGGTCAGTCAGTACACCCTCCAGGTGCGACAGGACTGTAATGGTCCTGTGAGCGAGGCACCCGGCTTGCAGCCGGGGACCTTGATCTACTGTGTGGCGCCGGGCCGGCAGGGCGCGTGGATCACCCTCGTGGGGCTCCCGGGCGGACAGCGCTTTGGCTCCCCGGCGGTGATGTCCGCCAACGGGGAGGTGCGCTTTGCCCTCGTCGAGCCCGTGATTCCCGGGGAGGGTGAAGGTGACCCGGGGATGGGCATGGATCCGGCCTTCCGAGAAGAAGAAGAGGACGAGGAGGAGGCTCCACCCGCGGCCTCCAGCGGGGGGACGGACGCTCGCCCGGGGCCCTGAGCGGGGGCTCGCCTACACGCCCGCCTTGGCGTGCGATGGTTGACCCTAGAGAGGGGCGGTCGCTAGGCTCCGGTCTTCTCACCCGAGAACCCCGAATCTCGTGACGACCTCTCAACCGAAGCGGCAGCCCATTCCCTTTGGGAAGTATCTCCTTCTCGACCGCATCAACATCGGCGGCATGGCCGAGGTGTGGCGCGGGAAGACCTTCGGCGCCGGAGGCTTTGAACGGCTCGTCGCCATCAAGCGCATCCTGCCGAACATCGCCGAGGACGAAGAGTTCATCACGATGTTCATCGATGAGGCGAAGATCAGCGTCCAGCTGGCTCACGCCAACATCGCGCAGATCTACGAGCTGGGGCAGATCTCCAACAGCTACTTCATCGCGATGGAGTACATCCCCGGCAAGGACATGCGGGCGATCTTCGATCGCTGCCGGAAGAAGGGAGAGCCCGCCCCCATCCCGCTGGTGGCCTACTGCGTGGCCAAGATGTGCGAGGGCCTGGACTACGCCCACCGCAAGAAGGACCAGATGGGGCGGGACCTGAACATCGTCCACCGTGACATCTCCCCGCAGAACATCCTCGTCTCGTTCGAGGGCGAGGTGAAGGTCATCGACTTCGGTATCGCCAAGGCCGCGGGCAAGGCGACGAAGACGCAGGCCGGCATCCTCAAGGGCAAGTTCGGCTACATGAGCCCGGAGCAGATCCGCGGCCTGCCGCTGGACCGGCGCTCGGACGTGTTCGCCATCGGCGTGTGTCTCTACGAGATGCTCACCGGTGAGCGGCTCTTCGTGGGCGAGAGCGACTTCTCCGTGCTGGAGAAGGTGCGCAAGGCAGAGGTCCCCAACCCGTCCACGTACAACCGGAAGGTTCCCGAGCAGCTTGAGAAGATCGTCCTCAAGGCGCTCGCCAAGGACGTGGACGAGCGCTACCAGTACGCCAGCGAGCTGGGCGACGATCTGCAGCGCTTCCTCATCACCAGCGACTCCATCTTCGGCCGCAAGGACCTCATGCAGTACATGAAGGCCACCTTCGCCGAGGACGTGGAGCGCGAGAAGCAGCGCCTGGCGGAGTACTCCACCATCAAGCCCCCCGAGGGCATGCTCTCCGCCATCGAGGCCGGTTTCGGCGGCTCTCCGACGCCGAGCGCTTCCCCGGCCGCTCCGCTCCTGCCTCCGCTGCCCACGCCCGCGGAGATGCCCAAGGTGAGCGCGGGGGCCACGGCGGTCCTCGGGCCGAGTGTGTCGGGAGGCGAGGCCATCCGCCGCACGCCTTCGCTCACCGCGCTGCCCAAGCTCACGGCCGCCGCGGCCACCCCGGCGCCCAAGGACGACGAGTCTGCGGCGACCATGCTGGTGGACTCGAGCGAGTACTTCGACGAGAACGACGAGCCCCGGACGCAGCCGGGCGTGGGCCGTGCCGTGACGCCGCTCGAGTCCGAGCGCGTGGGCCTGGGCGACGGCGATCCGCCCTCCACGGGGAAGACGGCCGTCATCGGGCCTCCCTCGGGTGGGAACGGTGCGCCTCCTCGTGCGTCCACCTCGAACATCCCCGTCGTGACTCCGACGCCCAATGTGCAGGTGCGGCCGTCCGTGTTCGGGATGCCCGCCGTGGGCGCGCAGCCCGAGGCGCCCGCTTCGCCCAACCGCTCGTCCAATCCGGGGCGCAATCCCGGGGACGGGCTGCCGCGCATTGTCCGCCCGGATGCTCCGGCAGGGGGGCCGCCCATGCTGAGCCCGGCGGGTTCGCCCCACCGGCATTCGCCCTCCGCGGCGCCTACGACGCCCTCGCTGCCGCCCCTGGGCGCGCGGCCTCCGCCTCCCCCTCCGCCCCCGGTCAACCGGCAGCAGCAGGAGGCCGACCCGGACGATGAGGAGGCGCCGTCGGAGCGTCCTCAGGGCCGGAACAAGGTGGTGCTGTTGGGCGGCATTGGGGCCGCGGCGCTCGTCCTGCTGAGCGTGGTGGGCTTCCTGGCGACGCGCTCGCCCGCCATGGGCTTCATCATGGTGGAGCTGCCGCCGAGTGTGGCTGGCAAGGCCACGGTGATGCTGAACACCCAGCAGGCCCCCGTGTCGAACGGCGTGGTGCTGCAGCAGGTGGCCGCGGGCCCGGTCGTCGTCGCGGTCAGCGCCGAGGGCTACAAGGCCTTCACCGAGACGGTGAACATCGAGGCGGGCACGCAGGTGACGCGTGTGTCCGCCCAGCTCGAGTCCCTGGTGAAGAACGTGTCCATGGTGCTGGCCACTGTGCCGCAGGACGCCGAGGTGAAGCTCAACGGCAAGGTCATCCGCGCCCAGGGCTCGCAGGACGCGTTCATCAAGGATCTGCCCTCCAGTGACGAGATGGTCATCGAGGTGCGCGCGCCGGGCTACAAGCCACACCAGCAGAAGTACAGCCCGCCCGCGGGCTCCGAGCCGCTTCAGGTGAAGGTGCGGCTGGAGCCGGCGGAATTAGCGGTGCGCGTGGAGTCCGAGCCCGAGGGCGCCACCATCCTGGCCAGCGGCAAGGAGCTGGGGGCCACCACGCCCGCGGTGGTGAAGCTGCCCGCGGGGGTGAAGCAGGTGACCCTGAGGATGAAGTGCTTCGATGACGCCGAGCTGCCGGTGCCCTCTGCTTCGGGGGAGACGCCGGTGCTCAAGGGTGCCTTGAAGAAGCAGCCGGGCTGCAAGTAGCCGCGCCTGCCCCGCCGGGTGGGCACTGGGGCCCCTGCCATAGGGGCGGAGGGACGTTTGTCCGTGAGCAAAGCGCGCAAGAACAAGTCGGATCCGCTGTCCGATCTGCCTCGCTGGGCCCAGAAGCTGGCCCAGAAGTACTACACGAAGACCGTGGCCACCTTCCTGCTCTACGGGGCGGTGAGGGACTTGCAGCCCCTTACCCAGGAGGACGGCAGCCGGGGCTACGGCACCATCAAGACGTTCCTGGCCGAGGAGCTCTTCGGCGGGCGTGACCACGTCATCTTCTACGACCGCTCGTCCGGCATCCGCGCCTCGTCGCCGGAGACGCAGAAGGACCTGCAGCGGGCGATGACGGGCTACGACGCCATGTATGGCACGGACTACGCCAAGTCGCTGCCGAGGGATCCGGGCCGGGCGCTCCAGATTCTGGAGAACTTCCTGCGGATCCGCCTGAGCGAGGGCAAGTCGATGGCGCTCATCATCGACTTCGCGGAGACGCTGGTGCCGGGCGGGGAGATGAGCCACCTGTCGGCGGAGGACCGCTTCGTGGTGGCCACGCTGGACAAGTGGGCGCACGATCCGAACTTCCTGTCCAACGACATCTCCGTGGTGCTGCTGGCGGAGAACCTGGCGGACATCTCTCCGCGCATCTCGCGCAACCCGTACGTGGCGCCCATCGAGCTGCCGCTGCCCACCGAGGAGGAGCGGCTGGATTACGTGCGGTACAAGCTGGAGGGCAAGAAGCTGCAGTCCGTGTCGGACGTGCCGCTGGCGGCCCTGGCGAAGATGACGGCGGGCCTGTCGCGCATCAACCTGGACCGGGTGCTGACCGAGGCCATCGAGCGGGACATCCGCGTCACGACCGAGCAGCTCAAGGAGAAGAAGAAGGAGATCATCCAGGCGGAGTGCCACGGCCTGCTGGAGTTCATCGAGCCCAACAACAACCTGGACTCGGTGGCGGGCCATGGCAAGGCGAAGGAGATGCTGCGCCACGCCGCCAACGCCCTGAAGAAGGGCCGCAACGAGGTGATGCCCATGGGCTACCTCATCAGCGGCCCGGTGGGCACGGGCAAGACGTTCATGGTGACGAGCTTCGCCGGAGAGATTGGCATCCCGGCGGTGAAGTTCCTCAACTTCCGGAGCCAGTGGCAGGGCGTCACGGAGTCGAACCTGGAGCGCATCTTCACGCTGCTCAAGGCGCTGTGGCCGGTGGCGGTGATGGTGGACGAGGCGGACACGTTCCTGGGCAACCGTGATTCCGGCGGGGACTCGGGGACGAGCAGCCGCGTGTTCGGCTCGATTGCCTCGTTCATGGGCAACACGCAGTACCGCGGGAAGATCGTCTGGTTCCTGATGACGGCGCGGCCGGACCTGCTGCCGATCGACTTGAAGCGGCAGGGGCGCGCGGAGGAGCACCTGGCGCTCTTCTATCCGCAGACGGACGCGGAGCGCGACGAGCTCTTCAAGGTGATGCAGAAGAAGACGGGCGTCACGGTGGATGTGCCGTCGTTCGCGTCGCTGATTCCGCAGGGGACGCGCCAGTTCAGCGGCGCGGACATCGAGGCGGTGATGGTGCGCGCCAAGTTCAAGGCGCTGGCCGAGGGCCGCGAGCAGGTGTCCGTGGATGACTTGAAGGCGGTGCTGGCGGACTTCATCCCGCCGAGCTACCCGCTGGAGATCGAGCTGCAGAACCTGGTGGCGGTGCAGGAGTGCACCAGCCGCGAGCTGCTCCCCGAGGAGTTCCGCAAGCTGGACCGGGACGAAGTCACCCGGCGCGTGCGCGAGTTGAAGATGCTGCTCGAGGAGCGCTGAGGCGTCAGAGGTCCCAGGAGCGCTCGAACTGGTCGAGCGCTTCGAAGACCGCGTTCCGGACCTTGGCCTTCTTGACGGCCTTCTTGACGGCTTCGACTACGCACACGTAGTTCCCATTGGTGGGCACGAAGAGGTCGGAGCCATCCCAGGAGGCGGGATCGAAGAAGAGCCCTTTCCACACAGTGGAGACGCGAGCCGGATAGACCTTGGGCTCCGCGAGCCCCTTGGACCAGTCGATGGCTCCGCACCGGCCGGTGATGGCCAGACCGTGGTAGCCGGGGAGCAGTTCACCCTGCTTGCCATGGACGGTGACGTCGTAGAGAGACCATCCGGTAAAGCTGTGAGACCGGAGCAGATGAACGACGGAATCAGAGACGATGATCGGGGCTGCATACGTCGCCCAGATCACTTCGACAGGCTGAGCGCTTCCCATGGCCCATCGAACTTGGATGGGGTGTTTGGGGTGCAGTTCGGCACGATGCAGCCCGACGGCTTCTTCACGCGTCCCCACATCAAGGTCTCCGCGGAATGCTCGGCTGCCCCCTGACTCCGTCCATTGGAATAGCTTGTCGAAGCCCGGAAATGTCTTAGTAGTGGACCTGAAATCCATACTTGTGTCCCAGCTCTCTTCCGAATCGGAGCAGCTCATGGAGGGTAGGAGGAGGTTCTCTATCCAGAAGCTCTCGCCATAGCCTGTTGTAGGCGGCTGAGTTCTTGAGATGGCTCGAACGTTCCCACCAAGCGCCGAACTTCGGATCGTGGATGTTGATTCCTGCTTCTCGAAATTCTCTTGCGAACTGCTGAGGAAACACGTGGTGAGCATGGGCCCCTGGAGGTGTCTGCCCTGTCAGCCGCGCGAGGTTCTCCCGGAAGTTGTCCTCCGTGAAGGACTTGAAGCCATCAGCGGGGGGCTTCATGAGGACGTAGACCGCACCCGCGCCGGTGCCCAGCGCCGCCGCTGTGGTGCCCACGGGCACCGCCACCTGCTCGATCGCGAGCGCCCCCTCGGCTGTGAGTGACAGCACCGGCAGCTTTGCCCCTGTCATTCCCAGGCGTGTGGCCGCCCCCGCCGAGCTGCCGTAGAGCATGAGCAGGTGGGTGGATAACCGGGCGGCTTCGCGGATCTGCTCCTGCAAGGGCAGGGCGGAGTAGTGCGCGAAGTATTCAGGGGAAGATGCAATGAGGGCAGCGACCGCGGACGGCAGTTGCTCGAGCCCCTTCAGACTCCGGATGGGGTCATGGATGAGCCCGGCGAGCGCCTGAGCCATCTCCCCCAATGCGTCCTCACTTCCATCCAGCGCGGCGTTGAACCAGTCCCGCTCCAGGGCCAGCTCTCCCACCATGGCTCCTGACTCGCTGAGCGATGAGCCCACGGTGTAGAAGACACCGCTCTTGCCTCGGTAGAAGGCGCCCACTTCGAAGGCGCCGGCCATGAGCCTGCCCTCGCGCAATTCCACCCGGCCCATGCGCTGAAGTGGGTGGCCCGTGATAGCGCTGACCAGGTACCCATCCGGGCGCATCACCGCCAGGAAGTTGAAGGGGCGCAAGCGCTCCAACAGCTTGGAATAGGGCACGTCCTCATCCCGGGAGAGCACCTCTCGCAGGACGAAGACGAGACAGCGGCGCGGACCGAAGCTCTGGAGCGTCGTCCCCGTCCGCGCCAGCGCCTCCCAGAGCGTCTGCGCGTCCTCTGTCTCCAGCTCTTCTCCGGCCTTGTGCCAGGTGTCCTCTTTCAGCCCAGCGGCCTGCTGGAGGAACTGGAAGTCATCCCTCTTCCCCCAGAACCCCGAGCCGCCGCAGCCCTCGTTGCAGTCGGACAGGGCGGCTCTGGGCGGGAATGTTGGAGGCCTGCTCGCGGACGTGCTGGACGCGCAGCCAGTCAGATACGCGAGCGCCACCAGCACGAGCAGTGCCCGCAGAGGCCGGCTGACCCCAGAGGCACTGATGGCCCGCCACACCGCTTGTCGTGCCCGGCTGGCGGGCTTGCTCATCTGTTACCTCAATGCTCGGAACCCGTGTCCGGCATTGTCCGCATCCTCATCCCCAGCGGGTCAAGGGTTCAGCTTGCTCTTGAGGGCGGTGAGGAGCGAGCCCTGGGGATCATCCCCGCTCAGCTCCCAGATCATCGCGCCACCCAGGTTGTTGTTCAGGATGTAGTCGCCCTTGACGCCCATCGAGACAGGGTCGTCGTAGCTCAGCCACAGCCCCGTGGATGGGTTGTAGATGTAGGGCACCTGGGCTTCAGGATGCCGCCGCTTCACGCCCGTGCTCTCCAGCACGTTGCGGATGTAGAAGTAGTCGAAGAGGCCCGTGGCGCCCGTCGTCACGTCGTCCGAGTTGCCCCACGCCGCCCCCCACGTGGACTGGTACAGGCCGTCTCCCGCCGGGCCCGCCTGAGTCCCCTGCCAGCCTCGGCCGTAGAAGGGCACGCCCACGACGAGCTTGCTCGCCGGCACGCCCGCGGCCAGATGGCCCTGCACGGCCTCCTGCGTGCTGTCTCGCCGCGCCTTGTCCGGGTTCGCGGTCTGGTTGTAGAGCGCCGAATGGAAGTTCGCCTTCGAGTCCCAGGCTCCGTGCATGTCGTACGTCATCACATTGAGGTGATCGAGGTACGCGTGGACGCGGCCGAGCTCGATCTTCGAGTAGTTCCCGGGCGCCGAGGGCGTGGCGATGCTCAGCTGCAGACCCGGACGCACCGCATCCAACTGGCGGCGGAACTCGGCCAGCGCCGCCGTGTAGTTCACCGTGTCCTCCGGACGGCCTGGCACCAGCCCTCCCGAGACAGGGAACTCCCAGTCGATATCAATGCCGTCGAAGACGCCCGCTGCCGCTCCGGCTGGCAGCCCCGGAATGTTGCCGCGGATGTAGAGGTCGATGCAGGACTGCACGAACGCCTGCCGCTTCTCCGGCGTGCTCACCGCATCCGAGATACCCCCGGACCACGTCCAGCCGCCCAGCGAGATGAGCACCTTCAGGTTCGGATACTTCGCCTTCAACTTCCGCAGCTGGTTGAAATTGCCCTTGAGCGGCTGGCTCCAGAGGTCCGCCACGCCGTCCACGCTCTTGGCCGCGTCGAAGTCCATCTGGTAGTCGGCCCACGAATCCCCCAGCGGGGACGGCAAGATGCCGCACTTGCCGTTCACCACGTTGCCGAACGCGTAGTTGAGGTGCGTCAGCTTCGCCGCCGTGCCGTTCGTATCCAGCGTCTTCGGATAGAAGGCGCGCCCGTACACGCCCCACCGGATGAAGTAGCCCACGAGCTTCTTGGGGCTCGGTGTCGTCACCGTGAGCGGCGAGCTGGCAGCGGAGCGATTGCCCGCCGCATCCCGCGCCTTCACCGTGAAGGTGTACGCCGTGCCTGGCGTCAATCCCGTCACGCTCGCGCTCGTGCCCGTGAGCGTGGCGACCGGCGTGCTCACATTGCTGAGGAACACCTCGTAGCCGGTGACGCCCACGTTGTCCGTGGACGGCTGCCATGCCAGGTCCACGCTCCGCGGCGCCTTCGCCAGGACACTCAGCCCCGTCACCACGGAGGGCGCTTGTGTGTCCGCCGGAGGGTTGGGCGGAGGCGTATTGCCACCCGATGATCCGCTCAGCGTGCAGCTCACAGGAGGGATGACCGTGCCACTGTGTGTGCCGCAGAAGCCGAACGTGGCCACGCCGCCCGCGAGCACGGCTCCGTTCCAGTCCTGGCTCGTCACCTTGTTCAGCGAGCCCTCGACTGTCCAGCTGCCGTTCCACAGCGAGGTGACCGTCATCCCGGGCGCCGACTGGAACGTGGCGGTCCAGCCTTGGAGATTGGAGCCCGTGGCGTTGGTCACGCGCAGCTCCGCGCAGTAACCGGTGGCCCAGGTGTTGGTGGATGTGAAGGTGCACCCATCCGCCGCCATGGCGGTGGAGGTGCTCAGCGTCACCACGAGGCCGAGCCCAAGAGAGAGTGCAGAGAGAGAGAACTTTCGTTCCGCGAAGGAGAGTCGCATGTGGCTTCTCCAGTGAGGGGAGCCCAAGCGCGGAGCTCGAAGAGCGAGCGCTGGGTTGCGCGGAGAGCGCATCCGTACTGGTGGCCGCAAGCGGGTAAATCGGGTTAACGCGCTTTAAGAAATCGAGAAGCGATTGGAAATTTCGCGCGCGCTCGGATTATCGAGAGAGCAGAGGATCCGCGAGTGCGTGCGCGGCTTGGAGCCGCACCAAGGGGAGCGCCACCTTCTCGGACTCCTCCTCCGCCGCCAGGGCCCGCAGCGCAGCACGGCCCAAGCGGAGCCGGCTGCGCACGGTCTCGAAGGGGATCCCGAGCTCCGCAGCGATCTCCGGCACGCTCATCTCCAGCACGTGGTGGAGCACCAGCAAGTGCCGTTGTTCGTTGGGGAGCCGGTCCAGCAGCATCACCAGGTGCTGACGGTGGACGTACTCATCCAACGGTGCATCCGAGGAGGCCACGGACACCAGCACCTCGGGCTCATCGAGTCGCGGCGAGTGGCTGTCCCGCATGCGCTTGAGCCACGTGAACGTGGTGCGCGTCACCACGCGATCCGCCCACGAGCGCAACAGTCCATCTCCACGGTATGTCGGCAGCCCGAGCAGCAGGGCGATGAGCGCTTCCTGTGCGATGTCATCCACATCCGAGTTCCCGCGCACCAGGTAGCGCACCAGGTTGCGCACGCGGGGCAACAACTCCACCAGCAGCGACTCCACCTCTTCACGCTCCAGCACGGGCGCGCCTCCGCGGAGCGCCTCGGTGGCGAGTCTCCTACCTACTGCCTCTGGAGCCGTGCTCGTCATCGCCGGTATGGAGTGCGCACTCGGAGAATCCGGGTCACCCGTGAAACACCCCAAAAAACACTAACGTCGAATTCATGGCGCTGCTGCATCACGTGAAGATCACCGGTGATCATTGCGCGCGAGCGTCATCACTTCGTGGCGCGAAGTTTCCATCGCGATCGCAACGCAAACGGGTGCGCGCCTTCGCACCCGACTTGGAGCACAGCGCGTGTTCACTGCATGTGGGGAGTGGCTGTGGTCGCGGCACTCCCGCGATACGCGGATGCGCGCTGCGGTGGGCGCATCCACGCTCGCGTAGGCTCGCGGGCTACTGAAACATTTCACTCACGCGCCGAGCACGGTCGCGAGCGCGCGGAAGTCCGGTGCCAGCTGCTGCTCCGCCGGGCTGCCCGCGACGACGACGGGGAGCATGGCGCCTTCGAGTGCGGCGTCGGCCGAGAGCTTCACGGCGATGGGCGCCATCACCTTGGCTTCGATGAGGCGCTTGAGCGGCCGCGCTCCGAGTTTCGGATCATAGCCATGGCGCGCGAGCCACGCGCGAGCATCCGACTCCACCACCAGCCGCAGCTTGCGCCGCAGCAATCCCGCGCGCGAGGCCGCCTTCTCCAGCTCGAGGTCAACGATGCGCAGCACGTCCTCCTCGGAGAGCCGGCGGAAGGGGATGACGTGATCGATGCGGTTGAAGAGCTCTGGCCGGAACGCCTGGCGCACGGCGCGCAAGAAGTCACCGGAGCCGCGCTCGGCGCCGTAGCCCATGGGCTCGGACTGCTCGACGCCGAGGTTGCTCGTCATGCAGATGACCGTCATCCGGAAGTCCACCAGCCTCCCGAGGCTGTCGGTGAGCCGGCCCTCGCCCAGGATGCCGAGCAGCAAGTCGAAGATCTCGGGGTGCGCCTTCTCGATTTCATCGAAGAGGACGAGCGACATCGGCTGCTGGCGGACCCGCTCGGCGAGGCTGGTGATGCCGGGGCCCACCTCCATCAGCCGCTGCGCCGAGCCGGGCAGCATGAACTCGGACATGTCGAGCCGGATCATCCGGTCCTCGTGGCCGAAGAGCGTGCGCGCGAGCTGCTTGGAGAGCTCCGTCTTGCCCACGCCCGTGGGGCCCACGAAGAGCAGCGTGCCCACGGGCTTGTCGGGATCATTGAGCCCCGCCTTGAAGCGCGAGAGCACCCCCGCAGCCTGCTCGCACGCGCGCGCCTGGCCGATGACGCCTTGAGCGAGCTGCGCCGAGAGCGTGGACTGCTCGGCGGGGATCTCGTCGCTGATGAGCTGCAGGGGCAGGCCGGTGTAGCGCGCGTAGGCCTCCGAGGCGTCTCGCGGATAGAGCGTCTTGGCCTTGCCGCGCTCGGCCTGCTGGTCCAGCCAGTCGAGGAAGCGGAAGGCCTTGCCCGGGAAGAGGGTGTCGCGCTGGAACATTTCCAAGTGGCCCACGAGCTGCCGCAGGCCCATGGGGTGAATGCTCACGCGGCTGCGCCGGGTCTCCTGGTAGCGCCGCATCAGCTCCGGCATCTGGGTGGAGGCGGGCTCCTCCATGCGGATGACGCGGAAGGCGCGCAGGGCCTCCGGGAAGCGCCGCTGGCAGCGCTCGAATTCCGCCTCCGTGCACTCGGCGATGAGGGAGATCTCCTCGTTGAGCGCGGCGGGCAGGAGCAAGTCGCCAATCGAGGAGCCATCCGGTTGCGGCGCCAGCAGCGAGGTGAGCCGGTCCACATAGAGGTAGTGGTTCTCGTACGAGAGCGCGTCGATGATCTTCAGGCAGCGCTCCTGCCACATGCCCAGGTAGACCATGCCGGCCACGATGCGCTCGGCACTGGTGCGCCAAATCTTCGGATACTGCCGCTCCTTGTCCTCGCGCCGCCGCTCCGCGATCCAGCGCGCCATCTTCATCACCTGCGCCGTCTTGCCGACGCCGGGGCCTCCGACGAAGAGGATGGAGCGCGGCGGCTGGCGCAGGACGTAGACGCGCCAGGGCTCCAGGGTGTCCGCGTCGTAGACCAGTGACGGGGCCCGGCTGCCCAGCGCGCGCGAGGTCATCTCCTCGCCGATCTGCTCGAGCACCTCCGGATGGGACTCCTCGGTGTCGCTGTTCCGCTGGGACGGCTCCAGCCCTCCCGGGTCCCAGCTCTGGACGTACTCCTCGCCTTCGTGGCGGAAGTCGTAGAGGCCCTTGGGGTGCTCACCGAGCAGCGCCGTGGCGAGTGCGTTCTGCAGCACCTCGCGCGCAATGGAGAGCTCCTCCAGCACGAACGACCAGCCGAAGCGAGGCACCAGCACGCGGTAGGCGCCGCTCTCCAGCTTGCCGTAGACGTACGTGAGCTTCAGCGGCACCAGCGCCTTGCCAATCACGGGCCGCTTCTTGTGGGTCGTCTGGGGGTGGATCTCCACCGTGAGCGTCTTCGCCTGCAGGGGCTCTTCCCACAGGAAGCGCTCCATCGCGGAGGCGTCATCGAGCAGCATCTGCCGCACGCGCGTCTCCAGCAGCGCGTAGACCTCGGCCTCGTTGGCGCCGTAGGCGGACGGACCGGGCTCATCGAAGAAGCGGGCCCAGGCCGGCAGCAGCCGCCCGGTGAGGCGGCCGTCGTGGTGGATGGAGAAGTAGACGCGAAGGCTCTTGTCGCTCATGGATTCAGGCGCTCCCGTCCGAGGAGTTCTGGGTCATCCGCAGGCGCCAGAGGGCAGGCAGGGCCTCCCCCGGGGTGCGGACCCGGTGCGTGCCGCTGTGGGTGAGCAGGTAGTCATCCAGCTCGAGCGTCGAGACCGCGCCCGTCCGAGTGGGCGGCTCGAAGCGGTAAGCGCGGACCACGGGGGCGGCGGCCTCGGGGTTCTCTGGCAGCGGGCTCACCCCGGCCTGGCGGGCCTTGTGGAAGGCCTGGAGCTTCGCCTCGTGCTGGGTGATGAGCTCCAGCGGCGCGGGCGCGCGCTCGTCGTGGACGCGCACCTTGACGATCTC
Source organism: Hyalangium minutum (assembly GCF_000737315.1). GTDB lineage: Bacteria > Myxococcota > Myxococcia > Myxococcales > Myxococcaceae > Hyalangium > Hyalangium minutum. The sequence goes on along the minus strand of NZ_JMCB01000017.1, from coordinate 94,792 downwards.
CGGCAGGCGCCCGGTGGACTGCCAGACGTGGAGCCCCGCCTCGCCCTCGAAGAAGGACCGCACACCCGGGCCCACCAGCTTGAGGGCCAGGTGGATGGGCTCTTGGGGCGCTTGCAGCAGGTTGGGCAGCTCGCGAGGCCCACCCGAGATGAAGGCCCCTCCGGGGAAGCGGGCGGCGAAGCTCTCCACTTCGCCGCGAGCGCTCGCATAGGCGTCACCGAGCCAGAGCGCCAGCTGCGAGCCGGAGGCACCCTCCTGCCGCCACTGCCCGAGTGGTAGCAGCTCCAGCGTGATGACGTGCTGATCGGAGCGGGAGAGGGCTTGCAGGATGCGGCGCAGGAAGTAGACCTCCGCCAGCGAGTCCAGCAGCTGCTCGCGGGAGATGAACTTCACCGGCTCGAAGGCCCGCCGATCGAAGAGGCGGGTGCGCGTCGCCTGAGACCAGCGATCCGCGGGAGTCCGTACCCGGTCCGCGAAGCGCTCGACCTCGATCATCTCTCGCGCTTCTTCCTCCGGCGCTCGGGCCATGGCCTCCAGCCGTCCGGCGAACTCCTCCAGGTAGAGCCGCATCGCGTCCAGTGTGTAGAGCGACTCGGCGTGGCCGTGCTCTCCCGCCTGGAGCCTCGCGAGGTGGAAACGGATCTGCTCGGACAGCGCGCCCAGGTTCTCGCTCTGGTGGATGCGTTGGATTTCGTCGCGGGCCTCCAGCACCTTCTCGCGCAGCTTCGCGACGGGCAGCGTCAGGAGCGGCTCCAGGGCAAACCCTTCGACGGCGGGTTCGCGGGGCACGAGCGCGTCGGCCTGGACCTCGAAGCGGTCCTCGCGGGTGTAGAGCTGGAACAGCCGCATCAGCGCCTGGGGCCCCCGGATGATGGCCTCCGAGAGCACCTGGCCCACCTTCTCCTCCAGGTAGCGCTTCAGCGGCCGCGCGCCGAGGGTGGGATCGAACGCCTCCTCGACGATGCGCCGCTTCACCGCGTCGTCCGCGGACACGAAGATGTTGCGTGACGTCAGGCCCCGCCGCGCCAGCAGCCGCGCGAGCTCCTTCTCCACCACCTTCTCTCCCGACTCTCGCGAGAGCGGCGAGAAGTGCACGATGCGATCGATGCGGTTGAAGAGCTCGGGCGGGAAGAACTCACGCACCGCGCGGTCGGAGTCGAGCGCCACGGATTGGGCATCCTGGTTTCGGAGCCCCACCATGGCCTTTTGACGGGCACCGAGGTTGCTCGTCATCACGATGACGGTGTGGGTGAAGTCCGCCGTCTCTCCCGAGGCATCCGTGAGCCGGCCCTCGTCGAAGGTCTGCAGCAGCAGGTTGAGCAGGGCCGGGTGTGCCTTCTCGATCTCATCGAGCAGCACGAGCGTGAAGGGCTGCTCGCGGATGAGGCGCGTCAGGCGGCCCTCGGGCTGCCAGGCGTCACCGGTGAGCCGAGCGACGGCATCCGGCGTCTGGAACTCGGCCATGTCGAGCCGCGCCATGCGCGAGGGGTCGCCATAGAGGTAGCTCGCCATGGCTCGGGCCAGCTCGGTCTTGCCCGTCCCGGTGGGACCGGTGAAGAGGAAGACGCCATAGGGACGCCGGGGATCGGTGAGCCCTGCGTGGATGCGCACGATGAGATCGCTCGCGACCTCGATGGCGGCGGGCTGGCCCATCACCTTGCGCGAGAGGCTGGTCTGGACCTCGGCGGGCTCCAGCCGCTTGTTGGGGTGGAGCAGGAAGTCCGGGAGCCCCGTCTTGCGCGAGAGGTGCTCGAAGAGCACTCCGGAGTCCACCTCGATGTCCTGCCCGCCGTAGTCCGTGGCCAGCTCGCGCAGCAGATCGAGCGCCTTGCCTGGCAGTGCCGCCCCCGCGAAGAGCGAGTGGGCCTGCTCCAGCAGGGTGGGGAAGAGCGACGGCTCCCAGATGACGTGGTTCCGCAGCTCCAGCTCCCGGGCCTCGTGCAGCAGCATCCGCAGCGTCTCGTCCGAGCTCGTGGGGCGCACGTGGAGCTGCGTGAAGAGCGCAGCGAAGGAGGGTGCGTCGGTCTCCAGCCGCTGGAGCTGCTCCGGCGTCACCGTTCCCACGAGGGTGATCTCTCCGCGCGCCAGGGGCCCCTGGAAGAAGAGGGCGAGGTTGGCGTCACTGTCCCGCGAGCGGCCGATGCGGCCGAACGCGTGCAAGTCCTCGATCAGGAGGATGCGCCGGCCTCCGCGTGCGTCCTCCAGGAGCTTCAGGCAGCGCTGCTCCCAGTCGCCGACGTAGCTCATGCCGGCGATGATGCGCTTGCCCGCGAGGGTCCAGACCTCGGTCACCTTGTCGAGGTTGCGGTGGCTGCGGAAGTCCTCGGCCTCCAGCTGCTCGGCCACGAAGCGCCGCAGCAGTGTCCGCTTTCCACAGCCTGGAGGGCCCACGAGCAGCACGGGCGTGCGGCGCTCGCCGCCCAGCAGGAGCTGGAGCTGCTCTCGGTACGGGCTGCGCGGCATGCCGAGGTCGAGCGCGTTCTCCGCGGCCTGGACGGTGAGGTTCGTGCCCAGGTTGTTGAGCACCTGGAGCCCTCCTCGCTTCGGCTTCTTCTTGCCGAGCCGTTCATCCATCTCGAGGTCGTCCCAGGGACCCTTCTTCTTGCCGAGCTGGTCCAGCAGTGACTTCGGCCGGGCGATGAACGAGACCGCCTGGAGGCTGTCCTTGCGAGAGGAGCGCAGCGAATCGAGCGTCCCCTGATCCATCCCCGCCCACATGCGGGTGAAGAAGGCCTTCGCCTGGTCTTCGAGGCCAAGCCCGGGATCCACGGGGAACCACTCGTCCTGGCGCGAGGGGTGGTAGGCGATGGTCATCGGCTCGCTGCGGGTGCGCATGCGAGGCTCGAGGATGAGCGGGAAGAGGCCGGCGACCTTGGAGACCTCGGCTCCGGCGCGCACGCGCTTGAAGTCCAGCTCCAGCCTCACGCGCTCCAGGCGGATGCCGCGCGGCAACTGGAAGTACGCCAGCTCGCGCACGGGCAGCTCGCCGATGATGGTGCGCAGGTCATCCACGAGCTTGCGCTGCAGCTTGACGGTGCTCTTGCCCGTGCGGCTGCGCGTGTGCGGCCCGAGCGCCAGCGTGGTCCACTGGAGGCCGGAGGGCCCCCGGCTCTGGTAGACAGCGATGGTGAGGTTCATCGCTTGGCCTCCTTCACCGCGTCGAGCTCGAAGGAGAAGAGGCCCTCCCGGTCGAGGCCGTCAGAGCGTTCCGCGTGGGTGATGTGTTCCAGGAGGATGAGCTCCAGGTCCCGGAAGTAGTCCTTGCCGTCGAGCCGGATGATGCCCGTGCCTTCGCACAGCTTGATCCACGAATCAGGGAGGTGCTCACGCACGGGCGGCATCAGCCGCAGTTGTTTGAGGGGAGGAGGCGTGGGTGGAGCGATGACCGGCAGCGACAGCTCCTTGTCGGAGAGCGTGCTGCGCATCGCCACGGGCCGGAGGGTGAGCACGGGCACGTCGTCCTTTTCCCCGGTATCGCTGAAGCGGTGCACGCCCGCCTCGAGGGCCAGGAACACTCCCGCATTCGGTCCGTGCACGGAGAGGAGCACCTCGCGGAGACCGTCTCCAGAGTTCAGGCGCTTCAGCAGGGAGTCGGGGCCGAGCCGCTCGTCCCACTTGCGCTTGCGGTCGCTGCTCTTGCTGGTCAGGGAGGGACGGCCTTCGACAATCCAGCGGCGCCGCTGGGCGTCCTCGAGCAGCGGCACCAGCCAGCGGTGGAGGCACCGCGTCTCGCCGGACTCCTGGGCAATCAGGGTGATGTCGTCCCGCTTGGGCTGAAGCGCGAGCAGCACCGCGGGCAGGTGCCGGCGGAGAGCCTGCATCTGAAGCTGGGCGTCCTCCACGAAGGGCTGGACGTCCTGTTGCTCGAACAGCGCCAGCAGCGCCAGCTCCTCGGCGGCCACGAGCGCCGAGCGCAGTTGCTGGACGCTCCGCCAGAGCCCATCGAGGCGGTGGTGCTCGCCGCGCAGGTTCGCGATCGAGAGCGAACCAGGACCTTTCTCGTCCCGTTCACCCTGGGAGAGCTGGGCGACCAGGAAGCCAATCTGCTCCTCGAGCTGAATCACCGCGTCGAGCCGGAAGATCGCGTCGATGACCCGGCGCTCCTTCTGGAGCGAGCGCACCACATCGATCTGGCTGCGAGCCGACTTGGGGCTGCCCTTGTGCAACTGCACGTCGAGCCCTCCGTCGCGCACGGTGATCTCCAGCCGTCCGCCCTGCGCCTCACGTCCCGCCGAGGAGAGGGCGCGGGCCACGGGCACGACGAGCTGCTGGTCCAGGTGGCGGCGCATGGCGCGGGCGCCGTAGGCCTCCTGGTAGCCGGAGGAGGCGAGGGCGGTGGTGGCCTCGGGCGGCAGGTCGAGCGTGATGCCCCGCTGGAGCAGGCCGCGCCGTTGCCGCAGCTTCTCCACGCCGAACCGCGCCACCTCGGACACCTGCTCGGAGGTGAGCGCGTGGAAGGGGATGATCTGATCGATGCGGTTGATCATCTCCGGCCGGAAGTGCTTATGGACCTCACGCAGGTAGTGCGTGGTGTCATCCGCGGCGGACGCGCCGATGCCCAGGGGGCTGCGGCGGTGGGACGCGCCGAGGTTGCTCGTCATGATGATGAGGGCGTTGTGGAACCAGGCGGTGCGCCCTCGGGAGTCCGTGAGCCGGCCCTCGCCGCAGACCTGCAGGAGCAGATCGAACACGGCGGGGTGCGCCTTCTCGATCTCATCCAGCAACAGCACGCAGAAGGGCTGCTGGCGGACGCGCCGCGTGAGCAGGCCCTCGCCCTGGTCGGTGCCTCGGATGAGCCGGTCCGCGGACCAGCCGTCCATGAACTCGCTCATGTCGAAGCGGAACAGGCGCTCGGGCGAGTTGAAGAGGAAGGTGGCGAGCAGCCGCGCCAGCTCGGTCTTGCCCACGCCCGTGGGGCCCACGAAGAGGAACGTGGCCAGCGGCTTGCCTTGGGGCTGCAAGCCGGCCTTCACCATGCACAGCGTCTCCACGACGCGGCGCACCGCCAGCTCCTGGCCGATGAGCTGACGCCGGAAGTACGCCTCCACATCCCCCGCCAGGAGCGCGCGATCCTCTCGCAGCAGGAACTCGGGCACGCCCGTCTTCAGGCTGAAGAGCGAGTACACGCGCTCGCGGGTGAGCTCCGGGACCTTCCCATCACCCGTGCGCTCTTGCTGGAGGCCCGCGCGCATCTCCTCATAGAGCCTGAGCGCCTTGCCGGGCAGTGCACGGCTGGGGAGATAGCGCTCGGCCAGCTCCACCAGCGGCTCCACGGCGTTGTCGGCCAGGGCTGGCCGCGTGGGCTCCATCTTCCGTTGCCAGGCCACGCGGGTGCGCAGGGCCTCACAGGTGGCCTTCGCGCTCAAGGGCTCCAGGCGCACGCGCGTCAACGTGGCGAACAGGCCCGGGTGCCGGCTCTCGAGCAGATCGAGCGACTCCGGCGCGAGCTCGCCCATGAACCGGACCTTGCCCTCCTCCAGGAAGGGCTTCATGGCGCCGGGCAGGTCGATGGACTCGGTGGAGTGCTGCGCGAGCAGCTCCCCCAGGTTCTCGAAGTAGAGCAGGGCGTCCAGGTCCTGCGCCGCGCGCATCACGCGGAGGACGCGCTCCTGCCACTGGCCGAAGCCGGACATGCCGGCAATGAGCCGCGAGCCGCTCGTGGCGTACACCCGCCGCTCCCGGCCTGCCTTCCGCTCGGCGCGGAGCCAGGCGTAGAGCAGCTCCGTCTTCCCCGCCAGCTCCGGGCCGACGAGCAGCACGCCCTGCCGCTTCTCTCCGCTGAACAGGCTCGTCACCAGCGCCAGCTCGGTGTCCCGGCCAATGAGCGGAGGGCCGCGCTTGGCCTCGTCGCGCTCGTGGAGCTGCGTGGAGACGGAGAGGAGGATCTCGTGGGCCCGCTCGCGCTGGAGCTTCTCCTGGAGCTTCTTCTTGGCCTGCCTTGCCTTCTCGCCAGACACATCGTGGCGCCGGAGCTTGAGCTGGACCGTCTCCAGGGACACGGACTTGGGCGGCAGCAGCCGGAGGTACTCGTGGGAGGTCGGCTCGCGGGCGGCCAGGAGCCGCTCCACGTCGGCGCGGACGGTCTCCAGCAGGTCCTGGTTCTTGGCCACGTAGACGGTGTGGTCGAGCGCCGGGACGAACACCCAGGTCTCCTGGGCCAGCGGCACCACCACGGCGATGAGCTCGAGGGTGTTCGGCTTGAAGAGGCGCTTGGGCAGATCGGCGCGAGGGGCCAGCACCTCGATCAGCTCGACGCGGGCCTGCCCGGGCATGGCGAAGTGGGCGAGGACATCCGGCTCGGCGCGGGAGAGGTAGTCCTCCAGGAAGAGCCGCTGTTCGGAGAGACAGTCCTCCTGGCTGCTCCCATGGCTGGTCAGCGCCGGAGCGGCGACAGGGAACGCCTGGTGGTTCCCGTTCCAGAGCTGTAGGCAGAGGAGCGGGGTGGCGAAGTCGAGGGTCCCGGAGACGTCAGAGGCGGCCATAGCGAGGCCATCCTATGACGTCGCCCTCTCCGTGGCGCGCAGCTAGCCCGTCTTCTTCAGAGTGGAGGCGAAGGGCTCGCCGGTCGAGCTCACGTCTGGAGCCCGCATCACGCGCACCAGCACGCGAGGGTCGAGCAGCTCCTCGACCGGGCTGAGCAGGTGGGTGATGCGCATGAAGCGCTTGTAGACCACGGCGTCGGTCCTCGCGGCGCGGAGCAGGTGCTTCACGAACCACCGCATCATCGTGAAGCTGAGCGGCCGCTGGCCCTTCACTTCGGGGAAGCGGAAGTCCTCGCCCGAGGCCAGCAGCCAGGGCTGCAGCGTGGCCTTCGCGGCGGCCGAGTGGTAGTGGCGCGGCAGGCCGGTGAGGTTCCCGGGGCCGCGGCGTTGGCGCTGAGCCACCAGGGCCTGGTCGAGCGCCATCGCGGTGAGGCACGCGGCGGACATTCCCTGGCCGAAGGTGGGGCTAAAGCTCGTGCTGGCATCTCCCGCGACGACGAGCCCCTCTGGGAACCGGGGCAAGCGCTCGTAGTGGCGCCGCAGGTGCGCCGGGAAGCGATAGACTTCGATGTCCGACAGCGGCTCGGCCGAGGACACGGCGCGGTAGAGCTCGTCGTGCTGCAGGCTCTTGGCGAAGTCGAGGAAGCCCTGTGGGTCCCGGGGGGGATGCTCCCCGAGGATGCCCGCGAGGGTGACGATCCATCGCCCTCCCTCCACGGGGGTGATGACGCCCTGCCGGCGGCTCGGGGTCGCGTCCTGTACGTAGAGCGCCTTCCACGGGTACGGCGAGGGCGAGGGCTGGCGGTACAGCCGGGTGGCGTAGCCCAGGTCGATCTCGATGCTCGTCTCTTCCGGCCGAGGGTACCCCAGGCCCTCGAGCCACGTGGGCAGCCGGGAGCCCCGGCCGCTGGCCTCGACCACCAGGTCCGCCTCCAGCGCCTCGGCGGAGGATGGGTCCCCGGGCCGCTGCACGGTGACGCCCGTCACGCGCTGGCGGTCCGGCGTGGTCCGAAGCCCGGAGACCTCATGGCCATCGAGCTTGCGCACGCCCCGGGTGGCGAACACGCGCCGGCGCACATGGGCCTCGAGCAGGGGACGGCTCACACAGATCATGGGGAGGCTGTCATCGGTCCGCACCAGCCACGAGCCATAGAAGAACCAGGCCAGGTCCCGCCCGAAGTCCAGCAGCTCCGCCCCCTCCTGGACGAGGCCGGGGACGAACCCCGGGAACAGCTGGCTCAGGATCTGCTCGCCCCGCGCCAGCAGGATGTGCAGGTGCCGGCCCTGGGGCACACCCTTGCGCGCGGTGGTCAGCTCGTCGCCGAGCACGTCGCGCTCGATGAGGGTGACTTCTTCGAAGTGATCGGAGAGCACTCGGGCCGTCACGAGCCCCGTCATGCTCCCCCCGATGACTACAGCCCGCTTGCCGGACAGGCGCTGAGGGACGGGGGACGTGGAATCCATCCCCTCATTATATATGCGGCGTCTCTACGGAGCGGCCACCACCAGCTGTTTCCCGGCGGGGATGTTGCGGTGGTCCTTGATGTTGTTCCACCGCTGGATGTCCTCGACGGTGACGCCGTAGCGCTGGGCCACGGACCAGAGCGTCTCTCCCGCGGCCAGGGTGTGCACCTTGGAGGCGCTGCTCGCGGGCTTCGCGGGCTGGGTGGAGGCCACCACCGTGCCCGAGCGCTCCTGCACCTGCGGAGCGGGCGCATTGCCCGGCCACACCTCGATGACGGTGCCAATCTTCAGCCCGCGCTTGCTACGGGGCAGCTCGTTCCAACGCCGCAGGTCGTCCACCGACACGTTGAAGCGCTGGGCGATAGCCCACAGGCTGTCGCCGTCTTGCACACCGTAGGTGACACGGGTGCGGCCGTTGATGACCTCGGTCTTGATGGGGCCGGTGGCCACCGGTGCGCGGGGCGTTCCAGCGGGGATCTCCTCCTCGGGGCGCAGCACGGTGACGCCGCTGCGGCGGGCCTGGGCCACCTTGCGCTCCAGCACCGCCGAGGCGCCGCGGCTGGCGGGCACGGGGATGGCCAGCTCCGCGTTCACGCGCAGCGTGCGAGCGCTCTTCAGCTTGTTGAACTGGAGGATGGCCTCGGCCGCGGTGCCGTACTCGACGGCAATCTTGGACAGCGTGTCGCCGCGCCGGATCTTATGGATGCGGAAGACCAGGCGCTCGCTGGGCGACAGTTGCTTGAAGTTCTTCGCGAACGGCTCGCCGGAGCCCTTGGGCAGCCGCAGCATGTACGGCTGCTTCTCCGAGGCGGGAGGCGTGCACCAGCGGCGCAGCTCCGGGTTCAGCTCCTGCACGTCCTTGACGCTCACCCCGGCGGCGCGGGCGAGGACGTCCAGGTCCGTGGCGTCCACCAGCTTTACCTCGTCGAACTCCAGCGGGGGCTCGTACTCGAACTCGTCGTCGCGGAAGCCGAAGGCGCTGGGGTTCTTGGCAATCATGGCTGCGGCGATCAGCTTGGGCACGTAGTGCTGCGTCTCCTTGGCGAAGCCCTTCTCCTGGGACAGCGCCCAGAAGTCCGAGGTGCCGTGCCGGTCCATCATCCGCCGCACGCGCCCGCCGCCGGTGTTGTAGCCGGCCCAGGCCAGGTACCAGTGGCCCAGCTCGGAGTAGAGCTGCTTGAGGTAGGCCGCGGCGGCATGGGTGGCCTTGACTGGATCGCGCCGCTCATCCACCCAGAAGTCCTGGCGCAGGCCGTACATCTTCCCGGTGCTGGAGATGAACTGCCACGGCCCAGCGGCGTGCGCCCACGAGTAGGCGTTGGCGGAGAAGCCGCTCTCGATCATCGCCAGGTACACCGTGTCGCGTGGCAGGCCCTTCTGCTCGAGGATGGGCTGCATCACCGGAAGGAAGCGCGTGGAGCGCGACACCCACTTGCGGAACCACTTGCGGCCCGGGCCCTGGAAGAAGTGGATGTACTGGGCCACCAGCGGCTGCATGTCCAACGGGATGTCGTAGCGGTCCTGGATCTGCGCCACGTCGAAGTTCTGGAGGTCCGTGATGAGGGCGAGCTCCTCGGGCGTGTCGTCCTCGCGGAAGGTGGGCTCCTCCAGCGCGTCCAGCATGCGCAGGCGCAGGGGGTTGGCCAGGCCCAGCCGCCGCAGCGACTGGAGCACCGCCGCGTTGGGCTTCGCTCCCGGGTCCAGAGAGGCGCCTTCCAGGGCTCGCATCTCCTCCAACTCGGCGGACTCGGACTCGACCTCTTCGTTGGCCTCCTCGGGCTCTCCGGGCTCTTCACCGGCGGCGCTGCCCAGCAGCTGCTTCTTCTCCTCCGGCTCCAGCACGTGCATGCCGGCGGGAGGGGGAGGCATGGGGGGCAGCTCTTCCTTGGACGGGGAGGCCGAGACAGCAAGGGTGACCAGCATGAGGCAGAGAGACGGCATGGAGACCCTGGGGGCGAGGCCCGTGAAGCAGGAGGAAACCCAAGTTTCCGATATTTCTCTTGACGGTCAAACAAGCAACCCGGCGGGCTGCTTCCCGAGCAGGCATTAGCAGCCCGGGAAATTCACCGCCAGAAGAAGCCGAGCCTACTTTGGTCCCCTGGACGCCGCCCCGTGCCCCGGACCCAGTACGCGCGGGAGGTAGGTGGCGAAGTCGAAGTGGGGCGAGTTCTCCGGGTTGTGGCAGGTGACGCACAGCTCACGCCCGGGACTGCGGACGATGTTCTTCGGCGTCGGATCCTCGGCGTGGATCGAGCCGGGGCCGTGGCAGCTCTCGCAGCCCACGTTCTCGCGGCCCGCCACCTTGTCCAGGCGGCAGACGCCTCCGGGCTGCTCGTAGCCGGTGACGTGGCAGCTCACGCAGTTGAGGTGGAACTGCTTGCCCTTCTCCTCCAGCGTGGCCCAGCCGTGGCTGTGTTTGGACTGCTCCCAGACGGGGAAGGCCTCTTGGTGGCACTCCTGGCAGGCCTTGCTGCCCACGAAGGCCGCCTCGCCCTTCTTCGGCGCGGGGCAGTCCTGCCCGTGCTCCTTCGCCCAGGTGAGGTTCAGCTTCCCCACCTCGCGGTCGTACTCGGTGATGAGGGCCTTTACCTCGGGCTGGCCTTGCAGGCTGGACTCCAGCGGGAGGAAGCGCACGGAGTAGGAGTTGGTACCCGTGGGGATCTCCATGGGCTGCGTCAGCAGTTGCTGCTTGCGCGCCACCAGCTCCTCCAGCTTGGCCTGCTTGAGCTTATGCAGCTGGGGATCGATGCCCGGGAGGTTGATCTCCTTGTTGATCATCGCCATGCGCTGGTCGAGCGCAGCCGCCTCACGGTCTGTCTCGTCCTGAGACTTCACGGGAGCGAAGGGGCCCTTCTGAGGGCCGTAGCTCAGGTCCACGCGCAGCAGCTCGCGGCCCTTGCTCTGCAGGCCCACCACCGGCACGGTGGCGTTGACCCGCTTGTGCTCCTCGCCGCTGAACTCCGAGGCGGTGTGGGTGGCGAGAATCAAGTTCGCCTCCAGCCCGGGCTGCTCGGCTGCTGCCTGCGCCTGGGCCACCGTGCCGTGGAAGAGGGCGACCACGAAGTCCGCGCCCTGCTTGCGAGCCTCGGCACTGCCCTGGACCAGCTGTGCCGCATCCTGCGCGGCCACCACGCCCACCTGACGAGCCCCGGCAGGCAGCAGCTTCACGCCGCCGGGAGGCAGCTCCGGCAGGCCCAGGCTCTGGCGGAAGGTCACGCCGCGCACGTCATCCAGCTCGCCCGTGGCGCGGACAGCCAGGCCCATGCGCTTCATGGCCTCCGCGAGCGTCTTCGCCTTGAGCTCCTCTTGGGGAACCTGGGCGGGGGCGAGCGTGGGCTCACCGAAGAGGCTGTCGCCTCCATCGATATAAAGGACGGGCCGCGAGCCCTTGCGCGTCTCCATCACCTGCAGGGCCGCCCGGTCGATGCCGCCGCGCATGTTCTCGCTGCAGCCGCAGGGGCCCAGGTAGCCGCGCGTGTCCGCGGAGAACAGGAGCACCGCGCCCGAGCTGTCCTCCTTGGGAGCTGGAGCCTGTGCCGCCGGAGCCGCATCCGGCACGGCGTCCGGGGAGCGCTTGCACCCCGAGGTCACCACCATTGCCAGCGCGAGGACCGCGAGCTGCCGCATCACCAGAGGATGCTCTGCACCAGCTCGTCGACTCTCTCGCCCATGGCCTCCAGCCCGTTCACCTTGGAGAGCGAGCCATCGGCGCCCACCTGCTCGGCCAGCTTGGACAGCTCGTCGTCCGGGAGGCTGGAGAACAGGATGATGGGGATGTCCTGGGTGCCGTACTCGTTCTTGAGCGTGCGGCAGATGTCGGTGCCCTTGGCCTCGGGCATGTGGATGTCCGTGAGGATGAGGTCCGGCCGCCACGTTCGCAGCGTCTTCTCGAACTCCATCAGCGTCGAGGTGGCCACGACCTCATAGCCTCGCGCCTCGAGAACGGCCTTCTCCATGGCGAGGGTGATTTCGCTGTCGTCGATGAGGAGGATTCTTCGCTTCTCGTGCACGGCGGCCTTCCCCTTGGAGCCCCGTTCTAACTTACCGTCCCCCAAGGCACCACGGCTTTCCGCCCGGCTGTTCGCCCGCCGCCCCCCTTGCCGTGTCCACAGGCATACGCTTCGAGGGGGCCCCCCCGGCTGAAGATTGCGGGCAAAGTCGCGACAAAGGAGTAATGAAAGCGGCCATGTACCGCGCTCTCCCTGTCTTTTGTGCTCTCGTGATCGCGGCCTTTCCGGCCTGGGCCCTCAATACGGGCCTGGGTGCACCTCCACCTACCGTGGAGCGGCAAACACCGCAGGCGGCCGTCCAGGGCTTCTTGGAGGCCTCGCATGCGGGGGACTACAAGCGGTCCGCCCACTACCTGGACCTGGACTTTATCCCGAGGGCCGAGCAGGCCGAGCGAGGCCCCCAGCTGGCCCGCCGGCTGAAGTTCGTCCTCGATCGCAAGCTCCCGGTGGACCTCACCACGCTGAGCAAGGCGCCCGAGGGCGACGAGACCGACCCCCGCTTCGATCAGATCGGCACCATTCCGCTGGACGGGGTGGTGGTGCCCATCCGCCTGCAGCGGGTGGCGGGGGGCGAGGATGGTGCGCTGGTGTGGGTGTTCACCGAGGCCACGGTGAAGCAGGTGGACAAGTTGTTCGACGCCTATGGGCCCATCCTGGCGGACACGCTGCCAGCGGTCTTCTTCGAGCGCCCGGTGCTGGGGCTGGAGCCGTGGCAGTGGCTGGGTCTGGTGGTGACGCTGGTGGCGGGGTGGGTGCTGGCGTCGCTGCTGGAGCGGATATCGATCGCGGCGGCGATGCGGGTGGCCCGGTGGACCCACATGGGCTGGGACGACTCGGTGGTGAACGCAGGCCGAGGGCCGCTGCGCATGCCGTACTACGCGGCGCTGGTGGCGCTGGGCACCTCCTTCCTTCTGCTGCCTCCGTCGGCCAGGAGGGCGTTTGAGCGGATCTGCTACTCGCTGGTCATCGTGGCGGTGGCGTGGTTCATCCTGCGCTTCCTGAAGGCGACCACCGTCTATCTTCAGCAGAAGGTCACCGACACGACCCACGATGTGGCGCGGCTGCGCAGCCTGGGCACGCAGTTCGCGGTGCTCCGGCGCGTCTTCGAGGTGGCCACCTATATTGTCGCGGCGGCGCTGCTGCTCATGCAGTTCGAGGTGGTGCGCAACGTGGGCGTGTCACTGCTGGCCTCGGCGGGACTCGCCGGCTTGGTCATCGGTCTCGCGGCGCAGAAGTCCATCTCCAACCTGCTGGCGGGAATCCAGCTGTCGGTGACGCAGCCCATCCGCCTGGGTGACAAGGTGGTGGTGGAGAACGAGTTCGGCACTGTGGAGGAGATCACCCTCACCTATGTGGTGGTGCAGGTGTGGGACGAGCGCCGGCTGATCGTCCCCATCACCATGTTCCTGGACAAGCCCTTCCAGAACTGGACCCGGGCCAACGGAAGCCTGCTGGGCCCGGTGCTCCTGCAGGTGGACTACTCCACGGACATCGACGCGCTGCGCGCGGAGTTGCTGCGCATCCTGCAGAACGAGGGCCGCGAGCTGTGGGATGGCAAGGTCCAGAATGTGATGGTGGTGGACGTGTTGGACAAGACCCTCTCGGTGCGAGCGCTGGTGAGCGCCCCGAATCCGGGCAAGCTGTTTGACTTGCGGTGCCTGGTGCGCGAGCGCCTCATCGTCTTCCTGCGAGGCCGGTCGGAGTGGCTGCCCACGGTCCGCAGCTCATCGCGGCAGGTGGTCATTCAGGGCGAGCAGGCAGGCACGGGGCCGGGCACAACGCCTCGGGCGTGACAACCGGCCGAAAGTTGTCTTGTCCCCGTGCACGCGCCGCATGAATAAGACCGGTGCTGGAGCGTCGTGGGCCGAAGAAGTCCTACCTTCGTCACTGGAGTCTGCCGTGGTGGAGCGTCATGCCAGAGTGTGGGGAGCTGTTGCGCTGGTGGCCCTCCTGCCCCTCTCCGTCGGGGCCCAGGAGCGAGGCCGCACGGATGGCCCAGAAGGATCCGAGTACGGCAAGGGTGGCTACCAGGATCTGAACGGCGGCCAGTTCTCGCTGGAGTTCAACTGGGGCGCGGCCATCAATCAGGGCTCGTCGCCTGCGGGGGCGCCCGAGGGCCCGCCGCTCTTCATCGGTGCCACGGGCTCCTTCTGGGGCGATGACTGGTACCAGCTCGACTTCTCCGGAGCCTATGTGTTGGACGGCGGACGGTTGAACCTGCTGGTGGGCCCGCGCTTCCGCACCTACGGTTGGCCGCTGAGCCTGCATGCGGGCCTCAAGGCGGGCGCCATCTTCATCCCCGAGGTGGGCCCGCGCTTCGGGCTCTCGCCGCAGGTGGGCGCGGATCTGCTCCTCGGGCCCCGGGACGACATCCTCCTCGGGCTCGCGTACGCGCTCGATATTCCGCTGCCAGCCTGGTCCGACGGACGGAACAACACGCACCGGGTCTTCATGAGCCTTGGGTACAGGTTCTAGCGCCATGATTGTCCACGCCCTGCTTGCCGCGCTTGCGCTCACCACCGGCCAGACGCCGAACGCCACCTCCTCGCGCGGCACGGTGGTGCCCACCTTGCCGTTCCCCACGGGCGAGGTGCAGACCCTCAACCTCATCGAGTGGAACTCGCAACAACTGCCGCGCATCTACGAGCGCTCGGATCAGCTGCCGCTCACGGACGAGGAGGTGGCCAAGCTGTCCAAGGCCGGCTTCTCGTCCGCGCAGCTGGTGAAGATGATCGAGGAGCGCCGGTGCGCTTGTGACGCCAGCGCGGACGGGCTCATCCGGCTGAAGCAGGCCGGGGTGCACGCGGACGTGCTGTCGGCCATCTCGCTGCACTCGCTGCCGCCCAACCGGGCGCTGAACCTGCTGGTGACGCTGGACTTCACGGGCGAGAGCCGCGGCGCGCGCGAGGCCTTCCTCTACTTCTTCGTGGAGGACGGAGACGTGACGCGGGTGCTGAGCCTCAACATCCCGGAGCTGCTGTCGAACCAGAACGCGCACGACACGATGGTGGACCGCAGCGACATCCTCCGGGCGCGGACGGTGCGCCGCATCCAACTGCCGGGGAGCGTGCCGCTGAAGACGTATGGTCCGCACCGGGTGATGGTGGCCGCCAGCGCGAAGCCCACGCTCACGCACCCCTCGGAGCTCACCGCGCAGGAGCGGGCCAAGGCCCAGCTCTACACCTTCGAGTACCCGCGCTCCTCGTTACAGAGCCTCTGCCGGCTGACGGCGGGGTACCGGCAGGACGCGGTGCTTGGCTACAAGTGGCGCTTCGAGGGCAGCCGCTTCGAATGCGAATGGAACTAGGAGAGCACGCCCCATGAACACGCGACTCATCGTCTCCGCCAGCCTCGCCGCCATGCTCAGCGCCTGCTACGTGGGCGGCCCCCGTGCGTACACCCGCGGCACGTACGAGGATCCGAACACCATCGAGATGCTGTCGGACGAGTTCAACGAGAACGACCTGCAGCTCATCGCGAAGAAGATGGCCGAGTCCCTGTCCAACTCGCCGCGCTTCGCCCAGACGGACCCGCAGCGGCTGCCCATCGTCCTGGTGGGCAAGCTGAAGAACAGCACCTCGGAGCACATCGACATGCGCTCGCTGGGGGACAAGATCCAGACGGCGCTGGCGCAGACGGGCCGGTTCGCGCTGGTGGACCAGCAAGCGCGCTGGGACATCGCCGAGGAGTACGAGTACCAGGGGTCTGGCTACGTGGACCCGAACCAGGCCAAGGGTCCGGGGCAGCAGGTGTCCGTGGACTTCATCATGACGGGAGACCTGGCCTCCATCATCCAGGAGGTCGGCAACGACAAGCTCGTCTATTACAAGATGACGGCGAAGCTGAACAACGTGCGCAACGGCCTCATCGAGTGGACGGACGAGAAGCAGATCCGCAAGAAGTTCGAGCGCCGGGCCGTGGGCTGGTGACGCGCCGCCGAGGGCTTGGGTGAGCCACATGCCCCGTCGCCTCGGCAGGAGCCCACACCTTCAGGTGCTGGGGCTGCTCATGCTGTTGGGGCCTCTGCTGCTGGTGGGGTGCGCGGGAGACTACGTGGCGCGCACCCACGGCATCCGCGAGGCCTACCAGGCGGAGAACTACCCGCGCGCCCTGGAACTGCTGGACCACGAGGGCGAGCACGGGAACCCGAATGACCAGCTGCTGGTGCTGCTGGACCGGGGCATGGTGCTGCACTCCGCCGGGCGCTGGGAGGAGAGCATCCAGGTGCTGGGGCAGGCGGACCGGCTGTCTCGGGAGCTGGATGGCATCTCCCTCCGCGAGGAGGCGGGCGCGCTGCTGAGCAACGAGCGCCAGCGGGCCTACCGGGGCGAGGACTTCGAGAAGCTGATGATCTCCGTGCTCCAGGCGCTCAACTACGCGCAGCTGGGGAGGGACGAGGACGCGCTCGTCGAGGTCCGCCGCGTCAACGAGCGGCTGCGGAGGATGGTGGTCGAGGAGAAGAAGCCGTACGAGCAGCTCGCCATCGCGCGCTACCTTGGCGGGGTTCTGTACGAGGACCAGCGCGAGTGGGACTCGGCGTACATCGACTATGCGAAGGCGCTCGAACTGGAGCCCCGGCTGGGCGCGCTGGGCGAGCCGCTGCTCCGGCTGGCGAAGAAGACGGGCCGGGACGACGTGTACCAGGACCTGCTCCAGAGGTTCCCAGGCTTGTCTCACGAGCCGCTCGGGCCGGAAGAGGGGCAGGTGGTGGTCGTCGTGGAGGCGGGGCTCTCGCCGGAGAAGCAGTCCATGAACCGCCCCTACGCGCCGAATGCCGTGGAGCTCATCACCGTGCCCGTGTACCGGGACCGGAGCAGCACGGCCCGGGCGCAGGTGAGTGTGGGCGGTGACTGGCAAGGGACGGTGACGGTGACGTCCCTGAGCACCGTGGCGAAGGTCCACCTGGAGGACCGGGTGGGCCGGATGGTGGCGAAGCAGCTGGCGGGGGCGTTGGTGAAGGGAGGGCTGGCGGCGGGGGCAGGGGCGGCGACCCAGAGCAAGGAGGTGGCTTACCTGACGTTCCTGCTGCTCAACCTGGCCAACGAGCCGGACCTGCGCTCCTGGCTGTCGCTGCCGGCCGAGTTCCAGCTCGCGCGCTTCCGGCTGCCCGCAGGCAGGCACCAGGTCCAGGTGGAGTACGCCGGGAGGGTGACTTCGCGTGAAGTGGAGGTCCGTCCGGGGCGGGTTTCGTTGGTGGTGATGAGGCGCTACTACTGAACCCGTTCCATCTGATGTAGGGTCCGCGCCCCAATGTCGCCGGTCGTGGCCACGGTCGCCACCTACTCGTTCATCATCCTGTTGGGAGCGCTCGTTGGCGCGATGGTGGTGGTGTTTACTGAGCGGGCCACCCGGCTGGTGACATTCCTGGCGTTCGCCGCCGGGGTGATGCTGGGGGCGGCCTTCTTCCACATGCTCCCGGAGGCCTTCCACAGCGGGGGCTACCCGTCCTTCACGCTGGTGCCCGCGGGGTTCGTCTTCCTGGTGGTGCTGGAGCGCTATTTCCTCTCCCACACCTGCGAGGAGCCGCTGAACTGCACGGAGCACGCGCACCACGGGCTGGGGCTCGCCGCGCTCGTGGGGCTCTCGGTGCACACGCTGATTGATGGGCTCGCGCTGGGCTCGGCGGTGAACGAGGGCGTGGGGCTGATGGCCTTCATCGCCATCGTCTCGCACAAGGTGCCGTCCTCGCTGTCGCTGGCCTCCATCCTCAAGTCCGAGGGCAAGAGCACCTCCGCCATCCTGGGCTACTCCACCTTCTATGGGCTGATGGTGCCGGTGGGGGCGGGGCTCTACTTCGCCTCGAACGCGGCGCTGCGCATCGAGAAGTTCTCGCCGTGGGCCTTGGCGTTCTCGGCGGGCACCTTCCTCTATATCGCCGTGTCGGATCTGCTCCCGCACGTCAGCCGGCACGGCAAGGAGCGGCAGGGGCGCAACCTGGTGGCGCTCTTTGGCGGCCTGCTGCTGATGCTCGCGCTGGCGCGCTTTACGGAACACTGAGACGGCATCTACCCCAAAGGTGAGGGCAAGCCGCTTCGAGGGCCGTTATGTTCCAGGCTCCTTCCAGAGGAGGAGCGGACACACGTCATGGCGCTGCACACTGGGGGCTCCAGGCTGACGAGGTGGGCGCGGAAGCACCCGCTCGGGACGGGGCTGCTCATGGTGGTGGGACTCTTGGCCGTCTTTGGGGTGGCCCGCTCGCTGCGAGGAGCCGAGGTGGAGGCCCTGCGCGTCCGCTCGGGGCCTCTCGTCCACCGGATTGTCGTGAGCGGGCGGGCCTCTCCTCCAGCGCTGGTGTCCGTGGCCAGTGTGCTCTCCGGGACGGTGGAGACGGTGGCGGTGGAGGAGGGCGCCCAGCTGGAGCCCGGTCAGCTGATGCTGAAGCTGCAGTCCGCCACGCTGGAGGCGGACGTGGCTCGCGCTCGCGCCGGAGTCCTCCAGGCTCGGGCTCGGCTCAAGCAGTTGCTGGATGTGAGCGCGCCACAGCGGGCGCAGGCCGTCCGGCAGGCCGAGCTGGAGCGGGACCAGGCAGAGCGCGCCTTCGAGCGGGCCCAGAAGCTGCGGGAGGAGGGCGCCCTGACGCAGGAGCAGCTCGAGCAGGCCCAGAGCGCGCGAGAGGTGGCGCGCAGCCGTCTGTCGAGCGTCCAGGCCCAGGCCACCGCCAGCGCTCAAGGGGGAGCCGAGGTCCGGCTCGTGGAGGCTGGGGTGGAGCAGGCCGAGGCGGAGCTGAAGGCGGCCCAGGAGCGGCTCGACGACGCCACGCTGAGGGCGCCGGTGCGCGCGGTGGTGCTGCGACGGCAGGTAGAGCCGGGGGACTCGGTGCAGCCGGGCCGGGTGCTGCTGACGCTGGCCCGGGTGGGGGAGACGCGCCTCACGGTGGAGCCGGATGAGCGCAGCCTCGCCTTCCTCCAGAAGGGACAGCCCGCGCAGGCGTCCGCGGATGCATTCCCCAAGGAGCGCTTCGCCGCGACAGTGGAGACGGTGGCGCCGTCAGTGGATCCAGATCGGGGCACAGTGGAGGTGAAGCTCGCGGTGCCGCAGCCACCGGGCTACCTGAGGCCGGGGATGACGGTGTCCGTGGAGATCGAGGTGGGGCGAAAGGAGCGCGCGCTCCTGTTGCCCACGGAGGGGGTGAGGGACACGGCCTCGGAGCAGCCATGGGTGCTGGTCCCTCAGGATGGGCGAGCGGTGCGCAAGGACGTGACGCTGGGGCTGCGAGGCGAGGAGCAAGTGGAGGTGGTACAGGGGCTGGCCGAGGGCGAGCTCGTCCTGACGTCCTCCAAGCTGCTGCCGGGCCAGCGGGTGCGGCCACGGGTGCGAGAGGGGCGGTGAGGGGACATGCCGTTCGAGCTCTTCGTCGCGTTGCGCTTCCTCCGGGAGGGCCGGGCCCAGACGGTGTTGATCCTCGCGGGAGCCTCGGTGGGGGTGGCGGTCATCGTGTTCCTCTCCGCGCTGATTGATGGGCTCCAGGCCAGCCTCGTGGCGAAGACGCTGGGCTCTCAGCCGCACATCATTGTCCGGGCGCCGGAGGAGGTGGCACGGCCGCTGACGCGCTCTCCGGAGTCCCTGCTCCAGGTGGTGCGGCCCGCGCAGCGGCTGCGGTCCGTGGATCAGTGGCAGCAGGTGCGCGAGCTGCTCGAGCGCACGCCCGGGGTGGAAGCCGTGGCGCCGGTGGTGTCCGGGCCGGGCTTCGCGGCCCGAGGCACGGCGAGCCGGTCGGTGGCCATCCGGGGCGTGGAGCCGGAGCCGTTCTCGCAGGTCATCGACGTGCCGTCGCGGCTGGTGGCGGGCGCGTGGCGGCTGCGCGGCTCCGAGGCGGTGATTGGCCAGGAACTGGCGAAGGACCTCGGGCTGGAGGTGGGGGACAAGCTGCGGCTGTCCACGGCGGAGGGGCGCTCGGACACGTTCCTCATCACCGGCATCTTCGACCTGGGCAACAAGGACGTGAACGGGCGCTGGGTGCTGGTGCCGCTGCGCTCGGGGCAGACGCTGCTGGACCTGATGGGCGGGGTGTCGTCGCTGGAGCTGAAGGTGACGGACCTGTTCGGCGCGGAGGGGCTCGCGGATGAGCTGCAGCGGCGCACGGGGCTGGTGGCCGAGAGCTGGATGACGCTGAACGCGCAGTTGCTCACGGCGCTGCGCTCGCAGAGCAGCTCGCGGTACATGATCCAGTTCTTCGTCATCGTGGCGGTGGCGCTGGGCATTGCCTCGGTGCTGGTGGTGTCGGTGGTCCAGAAGTCGCGGGAGATCGGCATCCTCAAGGCCATGGGCACGGCCACCTCCAAGGTGATGCGGGTATTCCTCATCCAGGGAGCAGTGGTGGGCGTGGTGGGCTCGGTGCTGGGCAGCGCGATGGGCTCGGGGCTGGCGCTCTTCTTCACGGCGATCGCGCGCAACCCGGATGGCTCGCCCCTGTTCCCCATCACTCTGGAGCCGGGGCTGTTCCTCACGGCGGCAGGCGTGGCGCTCGTGACAGGGCTGGTGGCGGCGGTCGTCCCGGCGCGGCGGGCCTCGCGGCTGGATCCCGCGGTGGTGATCCGCAATGGCTGAGCCCGTCCTCCAGCTCCGAGGCGTCACCAAGGACTACGGGGAGGAGGTCGTCACCCGTGTGCTCTTCGGCGTGGACCTGACGCTGAGGCCGGGCGAGTTCGCGGCGCTGGTGGGCCCGTCCGGCTCGGGGAAGAGCACCCTGCTCAACCTGATCGGGCTGCTGGACCGGCCCACCGAGGGACAGGTGCTCATCCAGGGGCAGGACACCTCTAAGCTGGATGACGACGGGCTGGCGCGGATGCGGGCGCGATCGCTGGGCTTCATCTTCCAGTTCCACCACCTGCTGGGCGCCTTCACCGCGGTGGAGAACGTGATGATGCCGCTGCTGGCGGACCAGGGCTACCCGACGCCCGAGATGCGGGAGCGGGCCCTGGCTCTGCTCCGGGCGGTGGGGCTCGGCGAGCGCGCGGAGTCGCCTCCCAGCAAGCTCTCGGGAGGGCAGCAGCAGCGGGTGGCCATCGCGCGGGCGCTGGTGACGTCGCCGCGGCTGGTGCTGGCGGACGAGCCCACGGGGAACCTCGATACAGGGACCTCGGTGCAGGTGTTCGAGCTGTTGCGCCGCTTCAACGTGGAGCAAGGAACGTCCTTCCTCATCGTCACGCACGATCCCCGGCTGGCCGAGCGGTGTGACCGCATCATCGAGATCGTCGACGGCCGCATCCGCCGGGATGAGCCGGTAGCGCACTGAGCCCGGGAGGCCGAGAGCCCATCTCACCACGAGCCCCTTGGCTTTCGGCCCGCCGGGCTGGAGGATGCGCGCCGCTCCGGCCCGGCACCCCATGGAACGACGCTCCGACTGGTACACCCACCCCAAGTATTACGAGGCCATCTTCGGCACCGACACCGAGAAGGAGATGGATTTCCTGCTCGGGGTGAACCAGCAGTATGGCACCGGCGGCTCGCTGTGGCTCGAGCCAGCCTGTGGCGCCGGGCGGCTCGTTGCGGAGGCCGCGCGCCGAGGGCTCGAGATCGTCGGCTATGACATCTCCGAGCCTATGCTCGCGCACGCCCGTCGGCGCCTGACTCCAGCGCAGCGGCGCCGCATCCGCCTCTCTCAGTCCCGCATGGAGTCGTTCTCCGCACCCGAGCTGGAGGGCCGGGTGGACCTGGCCTTCAACCTCGTGTCCACCTTCCGCTACCTGGACAGCGAGGCTGCCGCCCGCGCGCACTTGGAGAGCACCCGGCGGCTGCTCAAGCCGAAGGGGGTGTACGTGCTCGGCTTCCATCTCACCGAGTACCCGCGAACCACCTTCGAGCGCGAGCGCTGGGTGGGCCGAGTCGGCCGGGACACCGTGGTCTGCAACACCCGCGAGGGGCTGCCGGATCGCCGTCGCCGCCGCTCGCCGATGCGCAACCGCCTGCGGATTACCGGGCCGGGCAAGGACATGCTCATCGAGACCGAGTGGTTCTTCCGCACCTACGACGGGCCCCAGGCGCGGCGCCTCTTCCGCTTGGCGGGGCTGAACCTTTTGGCCACCTATGATTTCGACTATCGTCTGGAGGAGCCGCTCGGTCGAGGGAGCACCCGGCTGGATCGGGTCTTCATCCTCCAGCCTGGCGTCACTTCCTGACGCTGCTTGCGTCACCTTGTGACGAAACTCGTCAGGTGGTCATTTTTTACCCCCGTCTTCAAGTCCCTGATTTCCGGAACAGCACGGTACCCAGGTCGATTTGGCACAAGTAACGCATGGAAAAAATCCCATGTGCCTCTCACCAGGTGCATAGCAGCCGGGGGGGACTGAAGCGCGGAAGGAGGGGCCGCTCCTTCCGCGCTTTAACATTTGCGGGGTGGGGCTCCCCCGCTGGCCAGCCAGGGTGGCGTCGCGGCGCGGGGACGCGCCATTGTTGACGAGAACCTTAGGAGGGCCCGGCATGCGCTTCATGCCTTTAGCGATGCTGATAGCGGCGGCGGCGTGGCTCGCCAGCCGATGGGACGCGCTCCCGGCACGGTGGGTGGTGCACTGGGGTCCCAGAGGCGTGCCGAACGGCTGGGCCACGAAGACGTTCGGAGGGGTCTTCGGGCCGCTCCTGTTCGGAGTGGGACTGGCCCTCTTCCTTGAGCTGATAGCTGTGGCCATCGAGCGCACGAGCCGGACGCGATTCCCCCAGCTTGCGCACGCCTGCGGCAACATCGTGCGCTGGGTGTCCATCGCAGTGGTGGGAATCGTTGCGCTCCTGGCGGTGCTGCTGCCCTCGTCGAGTCCGCCCTCACCGCGGGTCGTCCTGGGAGTGTGCTTTGGGGCGATCGCGCTGGCGCTGGTAGCGGGGGGACGGGGGCTCGCCGTGGCCATGAAGCAGATGAAGGCCGAGGGCGAGTCCCTGCCAAAGGGGTATGGAGCGTTCCTCTATCGCAACCCCGAGGACCGCCGGCTCTGGGTTCCCAAACTGGTGGGGATCGGCTGGACCTTGAACTTCGCCCATCCCGCCGCGTGGCTTCTGCTGGGGTTGCTACTGATGCCCGCGATCGTGACGCTCGTCGTGGCCTTCGTGGTCTCCGGCTAGCGAGGCCGGCGCATAGGAGCGGTTGCGCAGCAGCGCCTCCTCCTCGTGCGAGCCCTTGCGCACCCAGGTGCACTGGTCGCCCTCTCCAAGGTCTCTCGGTTTCTCCTCGAAGAGTTCAGGGCACTCCTGACGCAGGGTCTCCAGGGCCCGCCCATCCCGTGTCCGCGAGAGGCAGGCGGCGCCGTCGGGCGTCCACGCCGCCTCGAATGACGCGCGCGCCGGATCCCAGGCGGACGAGAGCTCGCGCGTCCGGGCGAGAACCGAGAGGCTGTCGTAGATATCGAGAGGGGTGTCCTCGCGGGTGTGGCTGCGGCCGTTGCCGCAATAGTCCGCCCGCGCCATGCGCGTGCACGCTTGGTGCAGTTCCCGCATTGAGCGCCCGTCCTTGGATTCCCAGGGCGTGTAGCCCCAGCGGACGCACTTGGCGATGGCGCCATTCTCACACGCGAAGGTGAACTGCCCCTCCACATGCTTGGAGGCCCCGGTGGCATCCCAGAGGTCGTTCACGGCCAGCACCCGGGGCGAAGGCACCCGCGCCGTGGCGATGCACGGGTTCTCCCAGGAGGACGTGCGAGGGTTCCAGAGCTCGATCTGGTACCAGAGCAACGCCGGATTCTCCGCCGAGCGCTCCGCGCCACAGAGGGCCACCTCCACGGACGCTCCGTCACTGGCGGTGCCGCGCAGCAGGGCTCCAGCCAGCTGCGCGGGCTCGAGTCCCGGTACGGTCAGCTGGCCCTTCTCCCAGCTCGCGCTCTGGCGCGGAGCGCCTTTCAGGAGAAGGCCGTCCAGGTAGACCGACGTCAGCACGCTGCTCATCGCGTCCTCGGACGTCTGGCGTGCGGTTCCCCAGAGCATCGTGCCCTGGGGCCAGGAGGTGCGCGGGTGGGTCTGGCCCTGGCAGGGCGCGGGCCGCGCAGGCTTGGGACGCTCGGGGACAGCGGCTCGTGTGGAGGTGCTGGCCAGGAGACATAGGAGCAGGATCAGCGAGCTCTTCATGGGAACCTCTTTCTGACGGCAGGAGTGGAGCTGCCTGGGAGAGTGGCCTCGAACCTTGTGGGTTCACTTGGAGGAGGCGCGAGGCAGTCCCGCTATGCAGAGCGCTTCCGGCTTCTCCGCGCGAAGGCCATCAAGGAGCCGGCATGGAGGCGCACACGCGAAAGCCGACGCGAGCGTCTTGGAGCGTGGGGGTCCCTGCCTGGCGATTGGCGATCAGGGTGCTCACGCGCTCGAAGTACCAGGCGCCTCCCAGGAGGACATATTCGCCGAGGTCCTGGGTCTCGGCGCGGGCGAGCTCGAAGATGTTGCCGGCCATGTCGTGCAGCCCGAAGGGGCTCACGGAGGCCGGGTGCGCGCCGGCCTCGTCGGGCCCGAAGGCGTCAGGCCGGCGGCCGTAGGTCAAATCGAAGTTGCCGTGGTCATTCAGGAGGATGTCGCCATGAGGATACTTGCGATCATCCGCGCCGCTGGCCGCGCGCATCCACTCGAGTTCACCGCACAGCCGCGCTCCCGGCAGGCGCCCGGAGGACGACAGCCACGCGAGGTAGGGCTCGAAGCGGCTGGCGGAGACGCCCGAGAGGGGAAAGCGGCGCCAGTCCTGCTCCTGGCGGTGTCTGCGTCCCGGGTAGCGGATGGGCTCGCCCTCGCGCGCTTCGAGCACCTGTCCGTTCACCAGGAAGAAGGAGTAGCTCCAGCCGCCCTCCGGCAAGTGCCGCAGCATGATGGCGCTGTTGCCTTGATCCCGGTGCGGGGTCTCGAGGAGGCGCCGAGCCGCGTCTTCCGGACGCAGCGTCTTTAAATAGAGCAGCCAGTCGCCCAGGGTGACCTCGGTTCGTCCGATGAGGTATCCCTCGGAGAGGCAGCGCCGGTGCAGCGGCGCGCTGTGCAGGAACTCGCGCTCCTCTTCTGGTGCATTGCTGCCCATGAGGAAGCAGCCCGGGGGGACGTAGACATAGCCCGCAGGTACCTCGCTCGCCCTGGGCAGGCGAAGGCGGAGCTGCTCCCGCTGGCCGCGCTCGAGCAGCAGGGGCAGCTCCACGGGGGCGTGGCCCTCTCGCGTGAGGCGGAGGTGATAAGCCCCGGCCGGGAGTGGCAGGCGGATGGCGGAGTGGGTGGAGAGGGGCTCGATGCCGTCAACGGGCGCTTCCTTCCGGAGCCCGTGAGAGTTCACATAGCGCGTCAGCTCGACGTGCGCGCCCGGGGGCTCGGTCTCGAGCTCGAGCGTGGCCGGTGCGTGGAGCAGGGCGCTCGACTCCGGGTGCTTGGAAGCGAGCCTCTCGAAGCGGTCCAGCAACGGGGCACGCTCCTCCGGACGGTGGAAGCGCTCTGTCAGCGCGATGTGCTCAAGGAGGATCTTCAGCAGGAGTTGGAGCGCTTCGGGCTCCTCGTGGCCGCGATCGAGCACCTCCTCGAGGCTGTGCTCGGCCTGGCTGAGCGTGGAGTCAGCTTGCCTGTACTCGTCGAGCGCCTGGCCCCAGTGCTCCTCGGCGCTCAGCCAAAGGCCCAGCGGATCCAGGGCTTCCTGGGCCGCGGTAGGGCCCGGAGGCTTGCCCGCGAACAAGGCGAGGGCCAGCTCCCGGTTGGTGCTGGAGCGCTGGCCCTGCGCCTGGCCCTCCGCCATCAAGACACGGGCCTGCTCCATGCGTGCACTGACGAAGCGCTGGACCGCCAAGTGCTCCTGCAGGCGGAGCCCTCCATAGGAGCCAGCCACGGTGAGCAGGAGCAGGAGCGCGATGAGTCCACGGCGCAGGCTCTGGCGGCGCACGGCGCGGTGGGACGCTCGCAGGAAGGACCGCTCGCGCACTCCCAACAAGGTGGCGTCGAGCGCGCGGGCCTCGGTGAGCTGCCGCGCCTTCCAGAGCAGCTCGTCCGCATGGCGGAGGCGCTCCCACTCCGCGCTTACCTCGACCAGCCGTTGGCGGAGCGCGCGAAGGCCCGCGTCCTCATCGAGCCAGTGGCGCAACGTGCTCCAACTCGCGATGAGAGCCTCGTGGGTCAGCTCATAGCTTGCCCCGCCAGCCTCTCCCCGTGCATGCAGCAGGCGTCCTTCAATGAGCACCCGCAGGGCGGTCCGGGCCTCCGCCGAGCTGCTGGTGAGCTCCTCCTCGGTTCGTGCGCTCCGGGTGCCCTCTGGGGTGATGAGGTGGCCGAGCAGGCGCCGCGCGGCCTGTTGCTCGGCCCGATCAAGGCGCGCGAGCACGCCGTCCGCATGCCGTGACAGCGCGCCGGCCACTCCATCCATCCCCTCCAGCGCCGCTCGAGTGATGCAGTGCCTCTCCGTGTCGCGGCGCTCCCAGAGCTCCGCCAGGGTGAACTGAAGGAGCGGCAGGCTGCCCGAGCCTTGCGCCGTGGCCTCGACAAGAGTCTGGACGAGGGCCTCCGACTCGAAGACGACGCCGTGGCTACGAGCGGGGCCGGTGATGGCCTCGCGCACTCCGTCCGGGGAGAGGGGCCGAAGCAGGTAGAGCGCGCGCTCGACGGCATCTCCCAGGCTCGGCAGCGCGCCGACGCGGGTCAGGAAGTCGCCGCGCGACGCGAGGAGCACATGCACGCCGGGAGCGGGCAGGGCGAGCTCTCCCAGCAGGCTCGCGAACCGTGCCGCCTGAGCAGGCTCGCTGAGCGTGACGAGTTCTTCGAGCTGATCGACGAAGAGGAGCAGGCCGCGTCCCTGCTGGCACGTCTCGCGGAGCGCGGGCCCCAGCCAGTCCGGCTCTCCGTTGAGCCGGGTCCCAAGCTCCGCCTCCGGGAGTCCCAGCACGGGGGCGAGCGCCGCGGCCAGCGCCGCCACCGGACGGCGGCCGGGCTCCAGCGTGACGGTGGAGAAGTTGAGGAACTCATCGAGCGCACCGCGGGCCGCACGCGGCAGGATGCCCGCCCGGCAGAGAGAGGACTTGCCCACCCCCGAGTCTCCCGTGACGAGCACGACGGGCTGGTGGCGCAGCCGCTCGATGACGGCGCGGATGTCGGCGTCGCGGCCGAAGAAGTGCTCGCGGTGCTCGGCCTCGAAAGGGGCCAGTCCCCGGTAGGGATTGCCGGTGGGGAGCGTGGCTGCTGCGTGGAGGGGCTCGAGCCGCTCGAGCTCGGCGCAGAGCGCCTCTGCCGAGGGAAAGCGCGCCTGTGGGTCAGCGTGCAGGCAGCGCTCGATGAGGGCGGCGAACTCCGGGGCGAGCCCTGGGACGCGCTCCGGGAGCGTGTGGGCCGGGGGCGCTTCTTCCGGGGCGGGCGGGCCGGAGCGGTGCCGCGAGGGCAGCGTGCCCGTGCAGAGCTCGTAGAGGATCAGTCCGAGCGCATAGAGGTCGCTCTGGGGGGTCGCCAGCTCTCCTCGGAAGAGCTCCGGGGCCATGTAGCGCGGTGTCCCCGCGGGGGTGCGCACCCCGGTGGACTCCGCGCGCGCGCTGGAGTCCACGAGCTCGGCCAGGCCGAAGTCGAGCAGCTTCACCTCTCCCTCGGAGGTCAGGAAGAGATTATCGGGCTTGAGGTCGCGGTGGAGCACGCCTTGACGATGTGCCGCCGCGAGCCCCTGCGAGAGTCCGATGCCCAGGTCGAGCACGCGCCGCCAGGGGAGCGGCAGGGCGAGGCGGGCGAGGCTGGAGCCGGTGAGGTACTCGGAGACGATGTACGGATGACCCTCGATCTCGCTGGCGCTGAACACGGTGACGACATGGACGTGGTTCAGGCGGGCGATGGCGCGCGCCTCTGTCTGGAAGCGCTCGCGGGCCCGGGCATCGGGCCAGGGCGCCGCGATGAACTTCACCGCGACGTGCCGGTCCAGGGTGCGATCCTGCGCCAGATAAACGATGCCCATGGCGCCGCGGCCGAGCGGCCGGACCAGCCGGAACTGGTGGAACTCCTCGGGGGGCGTCCAGTCAGCCGGGACAGGCTCGGCAGGCTCGGCGGGTTGGGAGGAGAAGACTGGGAGGACTTCTTGGCTCAGGCCCCCGCGAGTAACGGCGACGAGTAGCTCGCAGCAGCTCTTGCACCGGGCCGCGTGCGCATGGACACGTTCCCGCTCCTCCAGCGTCAGCTGGCCGTCAACCAAGCCTGCCAGGAGCTCGTCCGTGAGACAGGGCGATTCAGCCAGCGCGGAGGTACGCAGCATGGGAGCCATGACAGACGACACCAATCTCCGCCCACCCGTCAAGGAGGGCGGTAGACTGAGAACAAGAGAGGTAGGGTGGTGCGATGGAAAAGCCGCCACAGGATGACGAAGCGTTCGAGAGTTTGATTCGGCGCGCCTGGGAGGCCGGGCGGCGCAAGTGGCCAGAAGTGGACTTGCCCACGGAGGTTTTCAGCCTCCACCTCACCGGGCTGCTGACCCAAGCTCCCGAGGATGTACCGCTCGCGGTCCATATCGAGCAGCTGGACCTCGAGGGCCTGTATCTCGCGTGCGCCTGTGTGAGCGGCGTGCCCGGAGCCAGCGAGCTCTTCGAGCACCAATACATGGCGAGACTTCCCGCGTTGTTGGGCTACCTCAAGCTCTCCCACACGACGCTGGACGAGGTCTGCCAGCAGCTCCGGATGCATCTGCTGTTGAGCACGCCCGAGGCGCCGCCCCGGCTTGCCTCGTACACCGGGCGGGGAGCCCTGCTGAGCTGGATGAAGGTCATCGCCGTGCGCATGGCGATCCGGCAAGGCGTCTCGGTCCGGGCGGTCAGTGAGGAGGCGGGCCTTGCGGCGCTCGAGGAGCTGCCGACGCTGGGAACGGACGCGGAGCTGGCGCTGGTGAAGAGCCGCTACCGCCACGAGTTCCGGCGGGCCGTGCGCGCGGCCTTCGCCGCCCTTTCGGACGATCAGCGCTACCTGCTGCGGCTGCACTTTCTCGAGGGGCTGCCCACGACGCGGATGGGGCCGCTGTTTGGCAAGGATCAGTCGACGATCTCCCGCTGGCTCAAGGATGTGCGGCAGCGGGTGTATGAGGAGACGAAGCACCGCCTCCGAGAGACGCTGCGCCTGTCCTCTCAAGAGTTCGACAGCCTCATGACCGCCATCCAGAGCCGGTTCGACGTGAGCCTCAGCCAGATCCTGGGACAGGAAGAGGGCGGCGAAGCAGGGCACTGAGGGTAGGGGCATCACGACTGTATGGAGACAGGGAGCGGCCGCGCTATGCAGGCGCAGGGGAAATCTCTGCATAGCGGGCGTGCCGCGTGGCTCTCTTCGTCGCTCTCGCAGAGAGCCATTCGGGAGGGGAGCATGCGGCAAGGACTTGTGGCGGCAGTGCTCATTCTGGTGGGGGCGGCAGGGTGCGCGGGGAGGGGTAGGGTTCCCACGGAGGAGCGGTGGAGGGAGGCCCAGCGCGCCTTCGACGAGAGCGTCCGGCTGAAGGATGAGGGGCGCTACACCGAGGCGGTCCCGATCGCGGAGCGCGCGTTGCACCTGCGCGAGGAGCTCCTTGGCAGGACACATCTGGAGGTGTCCCACTGCCTCCACCTGCTCGGCGAGGTTCATTGGCGGATGGGTGCCTATGCCCGCGCCGAGCCGCTGATGCGGCGCGAGCTGGCGATTCGGGAGCAAGTGCTCGGCAAGGAGCATCTCGACGTCGCCACCACACTCAACAACCTCGCCTCGCTCTTCTTCGTCCAGGGTCTCCAGGCCCAGGCCCAGCCCCTGTATGAGCGTGCGCTGGCCATCCGCGAAGCGGCGCTGGGCACGCATCACCCCGATGTCGCGATGTCGTTGAACAACCTCGCCACCCTCCTGGATGACCAGGGGCTCTACGCCCGGGCCGAGCCCTTGCATGAGCGGGCGCTGGCCATCCGCGAGCGCGCTCTGGGCAAGAAGCACCCCTCTGTCTCCGCGTCGCTCACCAACCTCGCCAACCTCTACAAGAACCAGGGGTTCTACGCCCGGGCCGAGCCCCTGTACGAGCGGGCGATCCGCATCTGGGAGGCTGCGAGCGGCCGCGACCACGCCGATCTGGCCATCGCGCTCAACAGCCTGGCCAACCTCTATCGGGAGCAGGGGCTCTATGCCCGGGCGGAGCCGCTCTACGAGCGAGCCATCGCCATTCGCGAAGCGGCCCTCGGCCAGAACCACCCGGATGTCGCGGCCACGCTCAACAACCTGGCCGTCCTCTACGATGACCGGGGGCTCTACTCCCGGGCCGAGCCCCTGTATGAGCGCGTCCTGGCCATCTGGGAGCAGTCCCAGATCCAGCAGCATCCCCATGTCGCGGCCACGCTCAACAACCTGGCCCTCCTCTATCAGCGGCAGGGGAACGCGAGCAGGGCCCAGCAGCTGCATGAGCGTGCGCTCGTCATCCGCGAGGCGGTGTTTGGCGAGCACCATCCTGTCGTGGCCGTCTCGCTCAACAACCTCGCCAACCTCTACAAGGAGCAGGGGCTCTATGCCCGGGCCGAGCCGCTGTATGAGCGCGCCTTGGCCATCCGGGAGGAGGCGCTGGGCCAGAGTCATCCCGACGTGGCGGAGTCGCTCAATGATCTCGGCAACCTCTATGCGTGCCAGGGGCTCTATGCGCAGGCCGAGAGGCTCTACGCACGTGCACTGGCCCTCCGGGAGGCCGCGCTGGGGCAGAGCCATATGCTCGTGGCCGCCTCGCTCACCAGCTTGGCCCTCCTCTATCAGCGCCAGGGGCTCCACGACAGGGCCAGGCCCCTGTATGAGCGAGCGCTCGCGGTAGGGGAGGAAACCCTGGGCAAGCACCATCCCCAGGTCATCACCACACTCCTTCACCTCGCCCGGTTCTCCCTCTCTCAGCAGCGTCTTGCCGAAGCCCTGCCGTTCTATGCGCGGGCCTTCACCGCCTCCGAGGTGTTCCTGCGCCGCGAGCTCCTTGGCGTCTCGGAGGTGCGCCTGACCCGTTACCTGGGCCTTCTGCGAGGAGAGGAGGAGGAGCTCTATGCGCTCGCCAGCGCGCATCCGGAGGAGCCCCGCGTGCGCCATCTCGCCCTCGCCGCCGCGCTCCTCCGGAAGGGCCGCTCGGTGGAAGAGCTGACCCACCTCTCCCACCTCATCTCCCGCGGCTTGGGGGAGGAGGATCGCAGGACCTTCGAGAGCCTGCGCGCCGTGCGGACCCAGCTCTCCACGCTGGCGCTCTCGGGCCCCGGCACGCTCTCGCCGGCGGACCATCAGCTTCGCCTCCAGCAGCTCGCCGACGAGGGGGATGCCCTCGAGGCAGGTCTCGCCAAGCGCTCGGCGCCGATGCGAGCCCTGTCCTCGCTCCCGTCTCCCGAGGAGATCATCCCTCGTGTGGTCAAGGCCCTCCCACGGGGGAGCGCGCTCGTCGAGTTCGTCGCCTACCGGGACAGCCTGCTCATCCCCATGCGTGGCGCGCTCGCCTCGCAGGCGCCTGCGTCCCTGCGCTACCTCGCGCTCCTGCTGTTCGCGGATGGCCGCACCCATGCGGTGGATCTCGGCCCTGCGGAGCGCATCGATCGCGCTGTCCTGCGCTTGCATCAGGCGCTCGAGAGCCGGACGGCGGACGCTTCCGCCGCAGCCCAGGTCCTCTACCAGCGCGTGTTCCGTCCCATCGCGCCACACCTCGGCAAGGTGCAGCGACTGTTCGTCTCACCCGATGGCCAGCTCGCGCTCGTCCCGTTCGCCGCGCTCCACGACGGCCGCCGCTACCTGGTGGAGCGCATGGACATCACCTATCTCACCTCGGGCAAGGAGGCGCTGCCGCGTCCCGAGGAGCTGCCGCTTGCCAACTCCGTGGTCGTCCTGGCCGATCCTCAGTTTGTCCCCGCTCTCGCTGCTCCCTCCCTGGACAGCGGAGGGGTGCCCGCCCTCACGAAGCGCTCTGCCTCCGTGGAGCGTGTCCTCTCCGCGCAGCGCTCGGAGGGGAGCGATCAGCCCTGGCCTTCGCTGCCCGGCACACGCAAGGAGGCCGAGACCATTCACCGCCTGTTTCCCGAGGCGCGGCTCCTGCTGGGGCCCGCCGCCACCAAGGAGGCGCTGTTGACGCTGAAGCCGCCGGGGATCCTTCACGTCGCCACCCACGGCTTCTTTCTCGAGGATTCCACCCCTTCAGGCTCCACCCGGGCCGTGGGCTACTTTGGTGCCGCCGGTGACGCGGGACCGCAGCAGCCCCTCGCCGATCCTTTGCTGCGCTCCGGACTGGTGCTCGCGGGCACGAGGGCCCCGCCGGGGCCGCCCAGGGCGCTTGCCCGTGAGGACTCCCTTGTCACAGCCCTGGAGCTGGCGGGGCTCGACTTGTGGGGCACGCAGCTGGTGGTGCTGTCGGCCTGCGACACGGGACGGGGGGAGGTGCGCCTCGGCCAGGGGGTCTACGGCCTGCGCCGGGCCCTGATGGTGGCCGGTGCCGAGTCGCTGGTCACCAGCCTCTGGAAAGTCGATGACACGGTGACCCACCAGCTCATGGCGCTCTACTACCAGCATCTGCTGGCGGGAGAGGGCCGCTCCGCCGCGCTGCACCAGGCGATGCGGACCCTGCGCCAGACACAGCCGCATCCGCACTTCTGGGCGCCGTTCATTCTCGCCGGCCAGGCTGGGCCCTTGCGTGGGCTGGAGGCTCAGGCCCAGCCCTCGCCTTGACGGTGCTCCTCGCCAAAAAAGTGTGCATAGCCCGAGCGCCCGGAGCCTCCCTTGTGAACAGAGGCCCCAGTTCCGCTCTCACGGACAGGCAGCTTCTGTCTCACACGAGGTCAGGGGCGCATATGCACCAGCTCAAGCAGTGGCTGAGGTTAGGGAGGCCAACCGGACTGATTCTTTCCTTGCTCCTGGGGGGGCTGTGCCTCGGAAGCCTGGGCTGCGGTGACGCCGCCGCTGGCCCTTCCGGAGGACACTTCTCTCCTCGGCCGAGCACCGCGGGGCGCTCGGAGCGGAGGGTGTCCACTCTGGAAGGAGCCTGGAGTGCGACAGGCTCCATGGCGCAGGGACGGCTGCTGCACACCGCGACGCTGCTGGGGGATGGGCGGGTGCTGGCCATGGGCGGTTACAACCGCTCGGCGGAGCTCTACGAGCCCACCTCGGGCACCTGGAGCCGCACGGCGGATGCGCTCAACACCCACCGCGCGGCCACGGCGACGCTGCTGCCCAATGGACGGGTGCTGATCGCTGGCGTGGGCGGGGCCGAGTGGAACAGCGGCATCTCCTCGGAGGTGTACGATCCCACGAGTGGCACCTGGGCCCCCTCCGGCAACATGGTGACGCCCCGGCTCTACCACACGGCCACGTTGCTGCCGGGCGGCCGGGTGCTGGTGACGGGAGGGGCGGACAGCGAGTCCGGGGGAGGCGCGCTGTCCTCGGCCGAGCTGTATGACCCGGCTACCGGCACCTGGACCGCGACGGGGCCGCTGGCCGTGGCCCGCCGCAACCACACGGCGACGCTGTTGAGCGGCGGCCGGGTGCTGGTGACGGGAGGCACGGACGGCGGTGGCCAGCTTCTGGGCTCGGCCGAGGTGTATGACGCGGCCACGGGCCGCTGGAGCGCCGTGGGGAGCCTGGCCACCCCGCGCGCTTCCCACACGGCGACGCTGCTGGCTGATGGCAAGGTGCTCGTGGCAGGCGGTGGCGGCTCCAGCAGCGAGGGCAGCCGCTCCGTGGAGGTGTTGGATCCAGCCACGGGCACGTGGACGGCGAGCGCCAGCATGGCCCAGCCGCGCCGTGCTCACTCGGCGGTGCTGCTTCCCTCGGGACACGTGCTGGTGGCGGGAGGCTTCCATGAGTACGCAGGCATCCTCGCCGCGGCGGAGGTGTATGACCCAGCCCTGGGCACGTGGCAGTCCGCGGGAGCGATGGGGGCGGGCCGCTACCAGCACACCGCGACGCTGCTGGCGGGAGGCCGGGTGCTGGTGGCGGGAGGCTTCAGCAACGGCAGCCAGGCCTCGGCCGAGGTGTATACGCCCCCGGGCCGGCCCTCCGAGCCGCAGCCGCCGACCGAGCCGTCTGGCACCAGCCTCTTCCTCCAGGTCATCGATGTCACAGGCAGTCCGGTGACGGCGGCCGCCGTGTCCACGCAGGGCGCTGTGTTCCCCGTGGACAGCTCGGGCCACCTGTTGCTGGAGAACCTGCCGCCGGGGCGCGTGCGGGCTCGGGTGGACGCGCAGGGCTTCACCTCGGGCTCGGCGGTGGTGGAGCTGGAGGCGGGAGCACACGCGGGAGCCCAAGTGGTCCTGCTGCCGCTGCCGGCGCCCATTCCCTTCCAGGCCGAGCAGGGCGGCGTCATCCAGACGGAGGAGGTGCGGGTCACCCTCCCGGCCGACGCCGTGGTGGATGCGCTGGGCCAGCCGGTCTCCGGGACGGTAGAGGTCACCATCGTCCCGCTGGACCCTACGAGGCAACTGGACGCCATGCCTGGGCCGCTGGAGGGCATCGCCGCCGCGAGTGGTGAGCCGGTGCAGCTGGAGAGCTTCTTCATGGCCGAGGTGAGCCTGTGGAGCCACGGCGCTCCCGCGCAGCTGGCGCCCGGGAAGTCGGCGACCCTGGAGTTCGTGCTGCCGGAGGCCCTGTCCGGCCGGCTCGAGGTGGGCGGCACCGTGCCCGCATGGTGGTTTGATCTGGACGCGGGGATCTGGCGCGAGGAGGGCGTGGGCACCCTGTTCGCCTCGCGGACGCAGCCGGGCCGGCTGGTCTGGAGGCTCCAGGTGAGCCACTTCACCTGGTGGAACACGGATGCGCCGTGGACGGACAAGAGCTGTGTGAATGTCCTGGTCTTGGATCTCGACGGGAGCCCCGTCCAGAATTCCTCGGTGTCCGCGCGCGGCGTCGACTATTCAGGCCAGAGCTTTCCGGTCTACACGAACAGCCAGGGCAGGGCGTGCGTCGAGATCAAGCGGGGCCACACGGCCGACATCTATGCCGGCCGGCCTGGCGGGTTCGCCTCGGACACGGTGAGGGTGACGGGCTCGGCTGAAGCAGCGGTGTGCGGCGGTGGCGCGTGCTCCGAGGTCTCGCTCACGCTGGACTTCCGTGACGACTGTGCACCGGGGGCTTATGAGCCCTGCGCGTATTCAGGGCCTGCGGGAACCGAGGGCCAGGGGGTGTGCCGGGCGGGGCGTCGGCAGTGCAACGTCTTCGGGTCGGGATGGAGTGCCTGCCAGGGAGAGGTGCTGCCGGCGGCCGAGAGCTGCCAGGGCCCCTTTGATGAGAACTGCGATGGGGCGGTGAACGAGGACTGCTCCTGCTCCCTTCTGCAAGGCCAGCCCTGCTACGGCGGCTCACCGTCGACCCAGGGTGTGGGCATCTGCCATGGGGGGACCGTGGCGTGTGATCTGTTCGGCAATGTGAGCTGTGAGGGCCAGCAGCTTCCCCAGCCCGAGGACTGCTCGACGCCCGCGGATGAGAACTGCAATGGCGTGAGTGAAGGCTGTGCCTCCGTGCAGTGGAGATGGAACGCCACGGAGCCCATGGTGGCTGTTCGAGACGGCCACACGGCGACGCTGCTGCCCGATGGGCAGGTGCTCGTCGCGGGCGGAGCCCATGGCAGTGAGCTCGCCTCGGCGGAGCTGTTCAACCCGGCGACGGACAGCTGGAGTGCCACGGGTTCCATGGCCACGCCTCGTGTTGGCCACACGGCGACGCTGCTCCCCAATGGCCAGGTGCTCGTCACGGGAGGGCTCTCCAACTCGAGCCGGCTCGCATCCGCGGAGGTGTACGATCCCGTCTCACGCACCTGGAGCTCTGCCGGTGTCATGAGCGTTCCGCGCGATCGGCACGCGGCGGTGCTGCTGCCCAATGGGCAGGTGCTGGTCATGGGGGGAGGCACCATCCCTGCCAGCCGTAACACGGCGGAGGTGTACGAGCCCGCTTCGCGCACCTGGCGCCAGACGGGCTCCATGGTCATGCGGCGGAATGACCACACGGCGACGGTGTTGCTCAACGGCCAGGTGTTGGTCGTAGGAGGGGACAGTGGGTCCTCCTCGTCAGCGGAGCTGTATGACTCCGCCACGGGCACCTGGCGCGAGACGGGCTCCGTGGCCGGATCCTGGTCCCAACATGCAGCGATCCTGCTGCGGACGGGCCGGGTGCTCCTCCCAGGCAATCCCTCGCAGGTGTACGACCCGGTGGCTGGCACCTGGGGTCAAGCTTCCTCCATGCGCGTGTCTTTCTATCGGCCCAAGGCGACGCTGCTGTCGGATGGCCGGGTGCTCGTGGCGCATGTGTCCTCGAACACTCCCCCGGAAATCTATAACCCGGCGGCGGGTTCCTGGAGCCTGTCCGAGATCGGAATTGAGCGGGTCCGTATGCGGCCGACGCTGACGCTGCTGCGCGACGGCCGGGTACTCGTGGCCGGGGGCCATGGCAGCAGCAGCGGTGTGTCCGCGGAGGTCTACGGCCCCGCTCCGGGGTTCTGGAGTCCTGCCAGCCCACTGTCGATGGCGCGCATGATGCACTCGGCGACACTGTTGCGCGACGGCCGGGTGCTCGTCGCGGGAGGCGCGACAGGCCCCGATGCCGAGATCGCTGCGTCCAGCGCGGAGGTGTACGACGTCGCCGCGGGCGTCTGGCGCCAGACCGGAAGCATGGCGGTGGCTCACGTGGACCACTCCGCCACACTGCTGCGCGACGGCCAGGTGCTCGTCGCCGGGGGAGCCAACAATGAGGAGGTGCTGTCCACGGCGGAGCGGTACGACCCGGCCACGGGCATTTGGAGCTCTGCGGGCGCCATGGCCGCGGGTCGTATCTCCCACACGGCGACAATGCTCCCGGATGGCCGCGTGCTGGCTGCGGGAGGAAGGGACAGCAGCGTGCCCTTATCCTCCGTGGAACTCTACGACCCGGTGACAAACACCTGGAGCGCGGCCGCTTCCATGGCAATGCCCCGCGAATCCCACGGCGCGGTGCTGTTGCCCGGAGGCAAGGTGCTCGTCGTGGGAGGGGCCAATAATATCCAGGGGGTACTCGCTTCGGCGGAGGTGTATGACCCCGGGACAGACTCCTGGAGCGCAGTGGCTCCCATGGGCACGCCGCGCTCCCTCCTCACACTCACGGCGCTACCTGGCGGCCAGGTGCTCGCTGTGGGCAGTGGCTCCGCGGAGGTGTACGACCCGCAGGCCAACACGTGGAGCGCCGTGGGCCATCTCCGCATGAGCATCGAAAGGCACACGGCCACGCTGCTGACGGATGGCCGGGTGCTTCTCACAGGCGGGATGCACTACTTCGGCTTGCCGACGACGGCCGAGCTGTATGACCCGTCCTCGAGGAAGCTGAGCGCGGCTGGCTCCATGTTCTCTTCCAACATCTTCCACACGGCGACGCTGTTGCACAACGGCCGCGTGCTCGTCGTGGGCGGGCTGGGGGGCGCCACCTATCGCACGGTGGGCACCGCAGATTTGTATACGCCTTGAGCCCGAGCGCTGGAGATGACTCCTGGGGCCGGAGTCGCCGGTGGGAACTCCGGCCCTGAGACAGGTTCATGCATAGCTTGCGCGGTCAATGCCTCCTGGGTGTGAGGAACCGGTCACCTCTCGTGAGCCGGAGCCGAGACGAGGGCCTGATGCCCTCGCTTCACCAAGGAGAAGATCATGCTGCGCCGCTTCCTGCTGTTCCTGCTACCCGTGATTGCCGCGTGCGGAGGGACCCTGGACGAGGGGCTGGGCGAGGAGTCACCGGCCGTGGGCACCCCAGCGCCACGGCACGCCCTCACGGACTACACGTCCCCCTATGGCACGGACCACCCGAATGCCTCCGCGGCCGGTGATGCCGACGTCGCGGCGATGGGAGGCATCCAGACCACGAGCGTTCGGTATTGCTCCAGCAATTACAACTGCAGGGGTGCCTGCATCTGCTCCAGCGGCACCTGTGTCCCGGACGGCTTTGGCCCTCCGCCGGAAGGAGACTATTGCAGCGAGCCCCCTGTCCGCTCCTGCACCTCGTCGAGTAGCTGCAGGTCGGGTTGCGCGTGTAGCAGCGGGACCTGCCGGCCGACAGGCTCCGCGACCGATTGCCACTTGCCGTTGCTGGACGCCTACGAAGCCGACAATTCCTACTCCCAGGCCAAGGCGTACCTGGGAACGCCGCAGTACGCGCACAACTTCCATCGCAACGGGGATGAGGACTGGGTGCTCGTGTACATGAGCACTGCGGGGACGGTGGTCTTCGAGACGTTCGACGTGGTGGAGCTGACGGCCGACACCTACCTGCGCGTCTACCAATACCAGAATGGCGCGCCAGGGGCCCTGGTGGGCTCGAACGATGACATCTGCCCGCAATACTACTGGCTGGCCAGCTGTCAGGCCTCGCGAGTCGTGCTCCCCGTGGCCGCGAACACGGCGTACTTCGTCCGCATCACGAACGCGATGACGGTGGACTACCGCGAATACGACACGTCGTATCCCTCGTACAGCCTGCGCATCGCCTACCAGTGATCGAGGGCTCTCCCTTCTGAGTCAGGGGGCTGACGCCGCCGGAGGAGACGGCGCCAGCCCCTGCAGCGGCGCATCTCGGCCCAGGGAGATGAACGGGGCCCAGAAGTGGGGATGGGGGTGCTTCTGCCGGAACTCCCTCATCGCCTCGCGGAGCGCGGCGGAGCGGTCCTCGCCCGCCAGCAGGTGACGGTAGTAGCCCTCCATGAGCTGGTGCGTCACCTCGTCACGAATCTTCCAGAGGCTGGTGACCAGCGTCTCGGCGCCCGCCACGAGGAACGCCCGGCGCAGGCCGTAGACGCCGTCTCCCAGGCTGATCTTTCCGCGGCCTGTGTCACAGGCCGACAGGACCACCAGCTGGGTGCCCCACAGGTTGAGCCCTGTCAGCTCGAGCGCCGTAGCCAGGGAATCCTCGGGCCGAGGCGCGCCAGAAGGAGCCGTGGCGGGGCGGATGCCAGCCAGCACCAGCCCGGAGCGCAGCAGGGGGTCGCTGGGAGGCTCTGGGAGGCTGGCGCCCACGGCTCCGAAGTGGCCCACCGCGCGCGAGCCCGGCGAGGCGTGGGCGTCTTCGAGAAAGAAGCCATGGGTGGCGATGTGCAGCACTCCCGGAGTGGAGAGGTTGAGCAGGGCCTGCTTGGTGGCATCCGCGCCCAGGAGCAACTGAGCCTGGGGCAACAGGCGGTGAAGGGTTTCGGCCTCCACGCGAGTGCCTGGCAGCGGCGTCCAGGGAACGTCCGCCTCTTCCGAGCGCAGGGTGGAGAAGAGCCGCTGCAGGCCCACGGAGCGCTCCGTGGGCTTCGGCGGAGAGGAATCGCCCGGGGAAGCTATGTCCAGCGCGGCGCTGAAGGCGGGGTCCGCCAGGATGACCACCGAGGTGCTGGAGGGGCGGTCCTCCGCGCGAGCCAGCAAGTCCTTGCCGGAGGTGAGGTAGGTGATGTGAAAGGTATCCACGAGGTAGCGCTGGCCATCGTGGAGCGCGGCGAAGGGCACGAGGTTGAGCCGGCCATCCGGAGAGAGGAAGAGCCGGCGCGCCTTGCGCAGGTGGGGCTCCAGGGGGCGGAACGCGAGCGTGTAGAGGGCCCGGGCGGCAGGCAGGTAGGAGGTGGATTCGTGGGAGAGCGCGTCGTGCAGCCGCTGGGCGGCGCGGTCGATGGGCTCCGCCGGTCCGAGATCCACCGCCTGAGTGGCTCCGTCGGGGAAGAGCAGGAGCGCCAGATAGCGCAGGTGGCTGGGCACCTGCTGGAGGGCCACGCCGGGCGGGGGCTGCAGGGGGTGATCCTGGTAGGCGACCAGCTCGATCAGCGCGCTCTCAGGGGGCAGGGCTTCCGCCACGCGCGGCAGCAACTGCTCGCGGGAGGGCAGGGCTTGGAGTCTGCGAAGAGGCGCGGAGCGCTCGGCCAGCTCGGCCTCCAGCGTGTCACCCTCGCGGGAGAGCTCCTTGAGGCGCTGCTGGTAGCGGTCCAGCGGGAGGTTGCCGGGCCCGGCCAGCGAGAGGGTGGCGAAATGGGTCCGCAGGGTGCGGAGACGCTCGAAGGCCTCGCGATCCGCCGGGTTCAGGGAGCGGGAGATGATGTGAGAGGTCTGCGCGATCTCCTGGACGGAGCGGCCCTTGCGCAGCAGCGCGGAGGACAGGGCCAGGCGGAGCACGCGCCTGTCGCCGCGGTGGGCCCGGACGAACGCGTAGAGCTCCGCCTCGTGGGCGCGGAGCTCGTTGAGGAAGGAGGCCAGGCGCTGCTCGGAGAGGCCGAGCACCTGCTGGCGCAGATGCTGCTCCGAGGCGGTGAACGCCTGCTCGAACAGCGGCACGGCCTCATCGAAGCGTCCTTCGGCCAGCCGCAACAGGGCGGTGCCGTGGAGCGAGTTGGCGAGATCCGGGTGGGCCTCTCCCAGGGCCGCCCGCTGGATGGAGAGGACGCGCTGATACAGGGAAAGTGCCTGCGCATAACGCCCCTGAAGCGTGTAGAGCCTGGCGAGGGTCGCGCGCCAGTTGGCGAGGCTGGGGTGGGTCTCGCCGAGCGCTGCTTCCCCCAGCTTGAGCGCGCGCAGCAGCAGCGGCTCGGCGCGTTCGTAGAGCCCCTGCTCCAAGTAGAGCGCGGCCAGCTTCTGGAGCGATCGAGCGACATCGAGGTGGTCCGCGCCGAGCGCGGCCTCACGGATCTGGAGCGCGCGCAGCTGGAGGGGCTCGGCGCGCTCATGGAGGCCCTGCTCCATGTAGAGGGCGGCGAGGTTGGAGAGCGAGTGGGCGACGTCCGGGTGGTTCGGGCCCAGGCTCTTCTCGCGCAGCGCGAGCGCGCGCAG
Organism: Hyalangium minutum; assembly: GCF_000737315.1. Taxonomy (GTDB): domain Bacteria; phylum Myxococcota; class Myxococcia; order Myxococcales; family Myxococcaceae; genus Hyalangium; species Hyalangium minutum. The sequence continues at coordinate 54,211 of NZ_JMCB01000017.1, read as the reverse complement.
GTGGAGTTCCTCGGCGCGCGTGTCGAGCCCGAGGTACTGGTAGTTGATGGCGAGGTTGGCGAGGGCGAGGGCCACCTCGGGGTGGGTGGGACCGAGCGCCGCCTCGCGGATGGCCAGGGCTCGCTCGGCCAGAGGGGCGGCGCGTGCGTAGAGCCCTTGCGCGCTATAGAGGAGGGCCAGGCTCTGGAGCGTCAGGGCGATGTCCGGGTGGTTCTTTCCGAGGAGGGCCTCGCGGATCTCGAGGGCGCGCTTGAACAGGGGCTCGGCGCGCGCGAAGTGCCCTTGCGAGACGTAGATCATCGCGAGGTTGTTGAGGGTGTTGGCCACGAGCGGGTGTCTCTCACCGAGGGCCGGCACCCAGATCGCCAGCGCGCGCTCGAACAGGGGGATGGCCTGGGTAAAGAGGCCTTGCGTGTGGTAGAGCGCGGCGAGGTTGTTGAGGGACTCGGCGACGTCTGGGTGGTGGGGGCCGAGGGTCTCCTCCTGGATGCGCAGGGCGCGCTCTGACAGCGCCACCGCCTCGGTGTGGCGCCCCCGGTAGAAGTGGAGGGCCGCCATGCTGTTGAGGGTGCGGGCGACGTCCGGGTGGCGCTCCCCGAGGAGCCTCTCTCGCAACTGGAGCGCGCGGGTCAGCAGGGGCTCCGCCTGGGACAGGTCCCCCTGCTGCACGTGCAGCTCGCCCAGCAGGTTGATGCAGTCGGCGACGGAGGGGTGCTGCTCGGTGAGCGCCTCCTCTCGGAGACGCAGTGCCTGCTGGATGAGCGGGAGGGCGTCGGCATATTTCCCCGCCGCGTTCAGCCGCTGCCCTTCATCCCAGGCCTTCTGGGCCTCCTCCAGGCGGGAATCCGTGCGTGGCCGCTCTACCGTCGCACATGCTCCGCTCAGGGTGATGAGCAGGGCCGTCGTCAAGGCTCGGTGCATGGACTCGCCTGGCGGTGATTCGGGTGATGGGAGTACCTACCCAGCGCTCCCTTCCGAATCGATACCACCCAGGGAGTAGAGGCACAGTGAGCGCACGCGCTCAGGGCGCCGTCTTCTCAGGGACATCCTCTAGGAACGCCTTGAGCGCCGGGAGCACTACCTCGGGGCGTTCCAGGTGAGGGCTGTGCCCGGCCACTACGCGCAGCAGCCGTGCCTCGGGCAGCCGCTTCGAGGCCTCGACCGCCAGTGAGACGGGGAGGGTGTCCTCCTTCTCTCCCCACACCAGCAGCACCGGCTGCTTCACCGATGCGAGCTGTTCACCCCGGTGGAACACTCCGCCCATCAGCGGCACGAGCGTGTTGAAGGCCTTGGCCGCCCGGGGACGGCCTCCGGGCACCGCCAGCAGCTCGTACCCCAGCGCCCCTAACCTCCGGCCCAGTGGCGTCTCCGGCGGCGGCAACAGCCGGTCGAACAGTTGCTGTCCCAATGTTCGCGCTACCCGCTCCGGGCCGGCTCTAAAGAAGGTCCGGGCCAGGGGCGTCATCTCTGGCCCCAGCCCCATCGAGTCGATCAGCACCAGCCGCTCCACTGGCACCTTCCCCCGCAGCGCCAGCTCCAGCGCCACCAACCCCCCCAGCGAGTGCCCCACCACCGCCACTGGCCCCGGCGCCAGCGTCTCCAGCAGTTCCTCCACCGGTTCGGTGAAGAACCGCACCCCGTTCTCCCCCGTCCTCAGTGCCCCCTCGGGAGAGGAGGACAGGCCGAACCCCGGCAGGTCCAGCGCAAGCACCCTCCGGCCCCTCGCCAGCACCGTGAGGTAGGAGAACCACATCGCCGCCGCGTGCCCTCGCCCGTGCAGCAGCACCACCGGGGGGCCCTCGCCCCCCTCCAGCACCCGGAGCGCCCCTCCACTCTTCAGCCAGTGCGTGCGGGCCTGCACCATCGGGGCGAGCTGCCCTAGGATGTAGGCCTCCACCGGCCCAGGCCCGGACGGAGTCACGCCGGAACCCCCCTCCCGGATGGGCTCGGGCGTGTGGGATACGGCGCGCGGGACGGCCGGGAACTCACGGGCATGGAGACTCCGGAGAACAGGGACGCCCACCTTACCGGAATGTCCGTCCTTCTGCGGTGTTGAGACGTTCGGCCTGAAACCCTAGTCTGCCCGGCCGTTTCCGGCTTTGCCGGCCGTTGCCGCCCACCGAGGGGACATGAACACGGACATCCGCGCGCTCACCGAGAGGGTGCAGAAGGAAAGCGCCTTCGTCGAGATCCTCAACCAGGAGACCGGCAAGGTCATCGTCGGCCAGCGCTACATGCTCGAGCGCATCCTCATTGGCCTGCTCTGCAATGGCCACGTCCTCCTCGAGGGTGTGCCCGGCCTGGCCAAGACGCTCACCGTCCGCACCATCTCGGACGCCCTCAGCGCCACCTTCATGCGCATCCAGTTCACCCCGGACCTCCTCCCGGCGGACCTGGTGGGCACGATGATCTACAACCAGGCGGCGGCCAACTTCACCGTCCGCAAGGGGCCCATCTTCGCGAACATCGTCCTCGCCGACGAAATCAACCGTGCCCCCGCCAAGGTCCAGTCCGCCCTTCTGGAGGCCATGGCCGAGCGCCAAGTCACCATCGGCGACCAGACCTTCCCGCTGCCCGCGCCCTTCCTGGTGCTCGCCACCCAGAACCCCATCGAGCAGGAGGGCACCTACCCGCTGCCCGAGGCCCAGGTGGACCGCTTCATGCTCAAGGTGAAGGTGGGCTACCCCACACGCGATGAGGAGAAGCTCATCATGGACCGCATGTCCGGCGGCTCCACTCCTCGCGCCACCAAGGTCATCACCCTGGAGCACATCACCCGCGCCCGCGAGCTCGTCCACGCCATCTACATGGACGAGAAGGTGAAGGAGTACATCCTCAACGTCGTCTTCGCCACGCGCGAGCCCAACAAGTACGGCCTCAAGGACCTGGCCGACTACATCCAGTTCGGCGCCAGCCCGCGCGCCACCATTGCCCTGGCCCAGGCCGCTCGCGCGCACGCCTTCCTGCGCCACCGCGGCTTCGTCACCCCCGAGGACGTCAAGGCCGTGGCCTATGACGTGCTCCGCCACCGCGTCAGCGTCACCTATGAGGCCGAGGCCGAGGAGCTGACCCCGGAGAAGATCATCCAGCGCGTCTTCGATCGCGTCGAAGTGCCGTAACCCTGGCCACCGTCCCGAACGCCCCGTGCTCCCCAAGGACCTCATTCGCCGCATCCGCAAGCTGGAGATCCGGACCCGCAAGGTGGTCTCGGACATGCTCGCGGGTCAGTACCACTCGGTCTTCAAGGGCCGCGGCATGGCCTTCTCCGAGGTGCGCCAGTACCAGCCCGGCGACGAGATCCGCATCATCGACTGGAACGTCACCGCGCGCATGAACGAGGCCTACGTCAAGGTCTTCACCGAGGAGCGTGAGCTCACCGTGATGCTCGTGGTGGACGTGTCCGCCTCCAAGGAGTTCGGATCGGCCGAGCGCTCCAAGGCCGAGATCGCCGCCGAAGTGGCTGCGCAGATCGCCTTCAGCGCCATCTCCAACAACGACCGGGTGGGGCTTATTCTCTTCTCGGACCGGGTGGAGAAGGTGGTGCCGCCGCGCAAGGGCCGCAGCCACGTGCTGCGCCTCATCAGCGACATCCTCACCTTCCAGCCGCAGGGCCGCGGCACGGACCTCGGCGCGGGCCTCACCTACCTGCGCCAGGTGGCCAAGCGGAAAGCCGTGACGTTCCTCATCTCGGACTTCCTCGCGCGCGACTACGAGAAGCCGCTCCGGCTCGTGGGCCGCAAGCACGACCTGGTGCCCGTCGTCATCGCCGACCCGCTGGAGGTGCAGTTCCCCAAGATGGGCCTCGTGGAGATGGAGGACCCCGAGACGGGCGAGCGCTTCGTCGTGGACACGAGCGACCCGCGCATCCGCGGCCGCTTCGCCCGCGCCATGCAGGCCCAGCGCCAGGACCGCCTGCGCCTCTTCAAGAAGCTGGAGCTGGACCACGTGGAGCTGCGCGCCGACGATGACCACGGCAAGGCGCTCGCGCAGTTCTTCCGCGCCCGGGCCCGGAGGATGGCGGCATGAGGCGGCTGCTCCTCTTCGCGCTCGTGCTCGGGCTGGCTGCCTGTGGCGGTCCCAAGGAAGGGCCCGCTGGCGAGGGCCAGTCGCTCCAGGCCCAGGTGCTGGACGCTGGCGTGCCCGTGGATGGCAAGGCCCCGGAGGTGGAGGACTGGGGCGTGAAGGGCCGTGTCCTCCCGCAGCAAGCCAAGATTGGCGATCCCTTCGTCTACGAGCTCACCTTCACGCACGCGAGGGACCAGCGCTTCGAGCTGGTGGCGCCCAAGGAGCTGGAGAAGTTCGAGATCCTGGAGCAGGCCCGCCAGCGCCAGGATGGGCCGGGCGGCTCCGTCACCACCTTCAAGCTGAAGATGTCCGCCTTCGAGCTGGGCGTGCTCACGCTCCCGGACCTCACCTTCGAGCTGACCTCGCCCAACGCGATCCAGTCCATTTCCGTGCCCGGCATGCAGGTAGAGGTCATCCCCACGCTGCCCAAGGACGCGGACGAGCAGGGGGCCAACCTCTTCGACTTCCAGCCGCCCGCCGAGGTCCCCATCCGCTCCTGGCGGCTGCTCTACATCCTGGCCGGTGTGCTCGTGGCGGGCCTGCTCGCGTGGGGCCTCATCAAGTGGATCCGCCGCCCGCGTCCTCAAGTGGTGGTGACCAAGCCGCTCGCGCCGCTGGATGTCCGCACCCGTGAGGCGCTCAACGCGCTTGGCAAGGAGAACCTGCCCGCCAAGGGCCAGGTGAAGGAGTTCTACTTCCGCCTCTCGGAGATCATCCGCGGCTACCTCGGTGAGCGGTACTCCTTCGAGGCACTGGAGTGCACCACCCCGGAGCTGATCGCCTCGCTGCGCAAGCTGCGCACGCCGAACCTGCCCGAGGAGGACCTCCTGCGCTTCATCTCCGAGTCGGACATGGTGAAGTACGCCAAGGCCGAGGCCAGCCCGGAGTCCTGCTCGCAGTCGCTCGCCTTCGGCTTCCAGCTGGTCGAGAAGACCTACGTCCCGCCCGCGCCTGCCCCTGCCCAACCCCCTCCCCATGCCCCTGGACCTCGCGTTTCATAGCCCCCAGGCGCTCTGGGGGCTCCTGCTGGTGCCCTTGCTGCTGGCCCAGGCCTGGCGCGAGCGCCGCCGCCGCGCCGTGCTGCGCTTCTCCGCCGCGCACGTCTTCGCCAAGCAAGGCCGCGGCCTGCGCACCTACCTGCTGCCGCTGCTGCCCCTCATGCGCGTCATCGCCGTGGCCGCCGCGGTCATCGCCATCGCCCGGCCCCAGGTGCGCGACCAGCGCGTGAAGGACCTGAACGTGGAGGGCATCGACATCGTCGTCGCCCTGGACCTCTCCACCTCCATGGAGGCCGGCGACTTCCGCCCGCAGAACCGCCTCCACGTGGCCAAGGAAGTTCTCTCCGAGTTCATCACCAACCGCGTCAACGATCGCATCGGCTTGGTGGTGTTCGCCGGCGCCGCGTACACGCAGTCCCCGCTCACCCTGGACTACGGCGTGCTCCGCGAGGTCATCAAGCAGCTGCGCACCCGCGTGCTCGAGGACGGCACCGCGATTGGTGACGCGCTCGCCACCTCGCTCAACCGCCTGAGGGACTCGGAAGCCAAGAGCCGCGTGGTGGTGCTCATCACCGACGGCGACAACAACGCCGGGAAGATCTCTCCGCTCGATGCCGCCAACATGGGCAAGGCGCTGAAGATCCCCATCTACACCATCCTCGTGGGCAAGGGCGGCAAGGTGCCGTTCCCCCAGGGGCAGGACCTCTTTGGCAACACCGTGTGGCGTGACACGGAGATCCCCATCAACCCCGAGCTGCTGCAGGATATCGCGGCGTCCACCGGCGGCGAGTACTACCGCGCCACAGACCCCGAGGGTCTCAAGCAGGGCCTCCAGCAAGTGCTCGACTCGCTGGAGCGCTCGAAGATCATGGAGGGCGGGGCCTCGGCCACGTACCGCGAGGACTACCACGAGTTCCTGTTGTTGGCGTTCGGCCTCGCCGCGCTGGAGCTGCTCCTGCGCGCCACCTTCCTGCGGGTGTTCCCATGATTCCGCACGTGGGCCCCTGGGACTTCAGCCCGCTGGGCTATCCGGTGCGCCTGGCGCAGCCGCTCTTCCTGTTGCTGTGCCTGGTGGGGGTGGTGCTGGGACTGCTGGCGCTGGTGCTGGCGCTGCGCCGCCGCTCGCGGGTGCGCGCGGTGCTCAATGAGCGCTTGTCGCCGAAGCTGACCCCCGGTGTCTCCGAGTGGCGTCCGGCCGTGCAGGGCGGCCTCTACGGGCTGGGGCTGTTGCTCTTCGGCTTCGCGCTCGCGCAGCCCCAGTGCGGCAGCAAGAGCGAGCTGATGAAGCGCAAGGGCATCGACGTGGTGGTGGTGCTGGATGCCTCCAAGTCCATGCTCGCCCGGGACGTCCAGCCGAGCCGCCTGGAGCGCGCCAAGCTGGAGCTCTCCACGCTGCTGGACGAGCTGAAGGGAGACCGGGTGGGGCTCATCGTCTTCGCGGGCGATGCCTTCATCCAGTCGCCGCTCACCTCGGACTACTCGGCGGTGAAGCTGTTCCTCCGCGCGGTGGATCCGGAGCAGATGCCTCAGGGCGGCAGCAACATCGGCGCGGCGCTGAAGCTGTCCAAGCAGGTGCTGGACAACGCGGACCGTGGCGCCAAGGAGCGCGTCATCGTCCTGCTCTCGGACGGTGAGGACCTCTTCGGCGAGGTGAACGAGGCCGTGGATGCGCTCAAGGACGGCAACGTCCAGGTGCTGGCGATTGGCGTCGGCTCGGAGGGCGGCGAGCCCATCCCCATCTTCAACCGGCGCGGCGAGTTCGTGGACTACAAGAAGGACACCAACGGGGAGACCGTCATCACCCGCCTGGATCGGGCAGGGCTGACGGCCATCGCGGAGGCCACCGGCGGCACGTTCTTCTATCAGCCTCGTGGCGTGGCCATGGGGCAGGTGGTGGAGCGCATCGATCAGATGCAGAAGAGCGAGCTCGAGAGCCGCGTGACCATGCGCTACAACGAGCGCTTCCAGGAGTACGCGGTGGCGGGACTGGCGCTGCTCGTGGCGGGGATGCTGCTGCTGCCCTCGCGCAGGAGGCCGTCATGAGCCGGGGCCTGGGCATGCGCGTGTTGGCATGGGTGCTCGTCGTGGGGCTCTCCGCTCCGGCGTGGGCCGCGGGCCCGCTGGAGGTGGATCACCCGCTCGTGGCCAAGGGCCGCGCGGCGTACGACGCGAAGGACTACGAGGGAGCGCTCGCGGCCTTCGAGGAGGCCAAGCAGGACCGGCCCCAGGATCCGGCGGTGGAGTACAACCGCGGCGTCGCCCTGGCGCAGCTCGGGCGCGTGGCGGAGGCGAAGTCGGCCTTCCAGCGCGTCACCGAGTCCACCCGGCCCGATCTGCAGGAGAAGGCCTGGTACAACCTGGGCAACATCCACGCCACCACGGGCGAGCGCAAGGAGGCGCTGCAGGCGTACCGGCGCGCCCTCAAGCTGGACCCCAACGACGAGCTCGCCCGCCACAACTATGAGGTGGTGCTGCGCAACCTGCCTCCGCCGCAGCAGAACGGGGCGGACGGCGGCACGGACGGCGGCAGCGATGGGGGTTCAGACGGTGGCCGGACGGATGGTGGGGCGGATGGTGGCAAGCCGCAGGATGGTGGCCGTCCCGTGGACGGAGGGACGGATGGCGGCGCCGACGGCGGGCCGCAGGGCGATGGAGGCTCGGACGGAGGCCAGGATGGCGGCGGGGATGGTGGGCAGGGACAGGGCCAGGGGGATGGCGGCTCGGATGGTGGCTCCGATGGCGGTTCGGGCGAAGGTGAGCCCGAGCAGGGCGATGGCGGGTCGGACGGTGGCACCGGCGACGCCGAGGAGCAGACCGAGTACGAGGTGGATGCGGGCGTGAGCCCCGAGGACATCGATCGGCAGGAGGCGGAGCGCCTGCTGGATGCGATGAAGCAGAACGAGAAGAATCTGCAGCTGTGGCGTTTCCAGCAGAAGAAGAAGCAGAGGAAGCCCAATGAGAAGGACTGGTAGCGGCTGGACAGCGCTGCTCGCTGGGTTGGCCCTGCTGGCCTCTGCGCCAGCGTGGGCGGACATCGAGTTCTACCAAAAGGTGGATCGCACCGAGGTCGGCACCGAGGACACCGTGCGCCTCTCGGTGGTGGTGGCGGATGCTCCGCCCTCCGCCCAGGTCCAGCTGCCCGCCCCGAGGGACTTCGAGGTCCTCTCCTCCTCGCGCAGCAGCCAGCGCTCCATTCAGCTCTCTGGCGGTGGCCCCGCCGTCATCCAGGACGTCACCACCCACACGCTCATCCTCCGCGCCACGCGCACGGGCAGGATCACCATCCCACCCGCCGTGCTCACCACCGCGGGCCGCACCTATAAGACGGACCCCATTGAGCTGACGGTGAAGCAGGGCCGGCTGGGACCCGCTCCAGGACAGGCCTCGCGCCCATCGCTGCCGGATCCGTTCCAGAACTTCCCCGGGGGGCAGGACCCCTTCGAGGGCATGGAGATGGATGACGAGCCCGTCATCCCCCGAGGCGACTCGGACCTGTTCCTGCGCGCGAGCCTCGACCGGGACGAGATCTACGTGGGCGAGCAGACGACGCTGTCGCTCTACATCTACTCGCGGGTGGATCTGTCCAGCGTGGATGCGGTCACCATGCCCAAGCTGGAGGGCTTCTGGAGCGAGGACGTGGAGAGCCCCACGCAGCTCTCGGGAGAGCAGAAGATCGTCAACGGCATTCCCTATCGCGCCTACCTGCTGCGCCGCCGGGCCCTGTTCCCGGTGAAGGCGGGCACGCTCAACATCACCCCGGCCGAGGCGGACATCACCACGGGCTTCCTGTTCGCGGGCCACCGGGTGCACCGCGTGGCCAACGGGCTCAAGGTGAAGGTGAAGCCGCTGCCGCCGGGTGGACCCGCGGGCATCGCCAACGCCCACGTGGGGAGCTGGCAGCTGACCCTGGACGTGAGCCCCACGAGCGTGGAGCTGGGCCAGCCCATCACCGTGAAGGTGATCCTCGAGGGCACGGGCAACGTGAAGAACGTCACCCCGCCGAAGCTGACGGCGCCCGCGGCGCTCAAGGTCTACGACCCGACGACGACGGACAAGGTCACCCCCAACAAGAACAAGATCCAGGGCCGCCGGATGATGGAGTACCTGGTGATGCCGCAGCGCACGGGGACCTTCACGCTGCCGGCGCTGGAGTTCCCGTACTTCGACCCGCGCCGCCGCGAGTACGACGTGACGCGCACGGACCCGGTCACCATCACGGTGGAGGCGGGCTCGGGTGGGGCCACTTCGACGGGACCGCTGTCCCCTCCATCGCATGACGCGGCCAACGAGCAGAAGAACGTGCTCACCGCCAGCGGCCTGCGTCCGCTGCGCTACCAGGCGCGCTTCATGGCGCCCTCCACGCCGCTGTGGGAGCGGGGTTTCTTCCTGCCCGCGGTGCTGGCGCCGGTGGGGCTGCTGCTCGGGGTGATGGGGGTGGGCCAGGTGCGCGGACGGCTCCTCACGCAGTCCGAGGCGGGCCGCAAGAAGCAGCAGGCCCGGGCCGCGCGCAAGCGGCTGGCCGCGGCGGAGAAGCTGGTGGGCGAGGGCAGCACCAGCGCCTTCTACGCCGAGGTGGAGAAGGCGCTCATGGGCTTCCTGGAGGCCCGGCTGCACATCCCGGTGGTGGGGCTCACCCGCGAGGTGCTGAGCGAGAAGATGGTGGCGGCGGGAGTGGCTCCGGAGCGGCGCTCGAAGGTGCTGTTCGTGCTGGAGGCCTGTGACATGGGGCGCTTTGGCGGCGGCTCGGAGCTGTCCGAGCGCAACCGGGTCCTCGACGACGCCGAGGCCGTGATGGAGGGCTGGGAGAAGTGAGCGCCATCACCGCCATGCTCGTCGCCACGCTGCTGGGCCAGGGCTACTACACGCCCGAGGAGGCCCAGGAGCTCTTCACCCAGGCCAACGAGGCCTACACCCGCGAGGACTACGCCACGGCCCGGGAGGGCTACGAGAAGCTGATCTCCCACGGCCAGGGTGGCCCGGACGTGCTCTACAACCTGGGCACCACGTACCTGGCGCAGGGAGACCTGGGCCGTGCGGTGCTCTCGCTGGAGCGCGCGTGGAAGGCAGGTGGCCGGGCCCCGGACCTGGAGGCCAACCTCGCGCTCGCCCGCGCTCAGCAGAAGGACAAGGTCGAGGGCGCCGCCGTGGAGGAGGACTTCGTCACCCGGCTGGTGAAGGCCACGCCCGAGACGGTGGTGGCTGGGGTGTTCCTCGGAGCGTGGGTGGCGGCCTTCGCGCTGCTGCTGCTCTTCTACTTCCTGAAGCCCGGCCGCCGCACGTGGGCGGCAGTGCTCGCGGGGCTGGCGCTCGTGGTGGCGCTGCCCTCGGGGGCGCTGCTGGGAGCGCACGTGTGGGTGGCGCGCACGCTCCATGAGGCGGTGGTGCTCTCTCGGACGCTGGTGGCGCGCGAGCTCCCCAAGGGTGACGCCAAGGTGCTCTTCGACGTGCATGAGGGCCTGAAGATCCGGCTGCTAGAGGACGCGGGGCGCTACGTGCGCATCCGCCTGCCCAACGGGCTGGAGGGGTGGGTCGAGCGAGAGGGTGTAGCGGAGATATGATCGAGGTCCACGAGGCAACGAAGGTGTACCGCCGAGGCCGCACGGAGGTGCGGGCGCTGGCGGGCGTGTCCTTGACGGTGCCTCGGGGGGAGTTCCTCTCGGTGATGGGGCCCTCGGGCTCCGGGAAGAGCACGCTGCTCAACCTGCTGGGCGCGCTGGATGTGCCTACGGGTGGGAGCATCCGGATTGGCGGTCAGGAGCTGGCGCGGATGGATGACACCTCGCTCTCGGCCTTCCGGCGGGAGCGGCTGGGCTTCGTGTTCCAGTTCTTCAACCTGATGCCCACCCTGACGGCGGTGGAGAACGTGATGTTGCCGGGTCTGCTGGCGGGCCGGCCTCGGGCGGAGATGCTCTCGCGCGCCGAGGCGCTGCTGGAGACGGTAGGCCTGCGCGGGCGCTCCCAGCACCGGCCGGACGAGCTGTCCGGAGGGGAGATGCAGCGCGTGGCGGTGGCCCGGGCCCTCCTGACGGAGCCGGCCCTGCTGCTGGCCGATGAGCCCACCGGGAACCTGGACTCGAAGACGGGCACCGAGGTCCTCCGCCTGCTCAGGGAGGCGACACGCGAGCGCCAGCTGACGGTGGTGATGGTCACCCATGACCCCCGGGCGGCGGAGGTGGGAGACCGGATCGTCCGGTTGGCGGATGGTCTCGTCGTAGGAGATGAGCGAGTCAGCAGTCAGGCTGCTTGACAGGAGCAAGAAGCAGGTAGACTGAAGAAGAAGGAAGCCGGGGGGCCTGCCATCCCATGCCTGGGGGTCACCGCACGTGGTCGTCGATATTCATGCCGATGTAGGCAAGAACCGGATCTTCATCCGCATTGAAGGCCAGGTCGACAACGCCCAGGCGAAGGCCGTCGCCGATGCCATCATCAAGGAGATGGATCGTCTGCGGCCGGGGTTCGATGTGGTGTCGGACCTGTCGAACGCCGAGGCGCTAGGCCCCGAGAGCATGGCCGAGTTCAAGCGGATCGTGGAGGCGCAGCGTGCGCGGAAGTTCGGACGCGCCGTGCGAATCGTGGGCCGCTCGCCGCACACCGCGCTCCAGCTCGCGCGTACCAGCAAGGAGGCCCAGCACGAGCCTCACCTGGCCTTCTCCCGCGAGGAGGCGGAGCGGTGGCTGGACGGTGAGCTGCCCTGAGGCCGCCTCGCGGCCGTACCGAGCCCGCTGCCCGGGCGCGAGCAGAGGCAGCGGGTTAAGCTGACGCCGCGTGTTCCTCCCTCTGCTGAGACTCGTCTCGCTGCGGCACCTGCTGCAGGCTCCGCTGCGCACCGCCCTGACCCTGGTGGGAGTGGCCGTGGGCGTGGCGACGATGGTGGGCGTCACCGCCATCAACCGCTCGGTGATGGAGGCGTTCCGCTCCACGGTGGACACCATCGCCGGGAAGGCGGACCTCACGGTGGCAGGCTCGCAGGTCGGCTTTCCCGAGGAGGTCCTCCAGCGAGTCCGGAAAGTGCCCGGGGTGTTGCATGCGTCGGGTGGCCTCTCCGTTGTCGCGCCGGTGCAGAACGCTCCGGGCGAGTCCCTCTACGTCATGGGCGTGGACCTGCTGGATGACGGCTACTTCCGCACCTACGAGGGCGTGGATAAAGACCTCCGCGCGCTGACGGAGGACCTGGAGTTCCTCAACTCGACGGATCGGCTGCTGGTGTCCGAGCGCTTTGCCCGCGAGCACCAGCTGAAGGTGGGAGACACCTTCGGGCTGATGACCTCCAGCGGGGCGCAGGACTTCATCGTGCACGCGCTGATCCGCGAGTCCGGGCCCATCAAGGCGTTCGGTGGCTCGGTGGCGGTGATGGACGTGGCCTCGGCCCAGGCGGCGTTCGGGCGGGACCGGGTGCTGGACCGCATCGACGTGGCGGTGGACCCGAAGCAGGGCGTGGAGGCGGTGCGTGAGGGGCTTCGCAAGGCGCTGGGGCCGGCGTTCGAGGTGGAGCGTCCCTCGCGGCGTGGCAGCTCGGTGGAGACCATGGTCCGCAGCTTCCAGATGGGGCTCAACCTGGGCTCTGGGGTGGCGCTGCTGGTCGGGGTGTTCCTCGTCTACAACACGATCTCCATCAGCGTGGTGCAGCGTCGGCGGGAGATCGGCACGCTGCGAGCGCTGGGAGCCTCGCGCCTGCGCATCCGGGCCTTGTTCACCCTGGAGGCGATGATGCTGGGCGCCCTGGGTACGGCGCTTGGGCTGCCACTGGGGGCGCTGGTGGGGCGGGGCGCCATCGGTGCCGTCTCCCAGTCCATCTCCAGCCTTTATGTGAAGGTGAACGCGCGAGACGTGACAATCACCGCGCTCGAGCTGGGGCTGGGCATCGCGCTCGGGGTCCTGGGCAGTGCGTTCGCGGCGCTGTGGCCGGCCCTGCACGCTTCGCGGGTGCAGCCGGTGGAGGCGCTGCGCAAGGACGCGGCGGCGGGCGTGCAGGTGGGCAGCACGAAGTCCTGGGCGCAATGGGCCGGGCTGGGGTGCCTCGCGGCGGTGTATCCGCTGGCGCGGCTGCCACCTCCGGTGGAGAACCTGCCGGTGGGAGGCTACCTGGGCATCTTCCTGGTGCTCATGGGCTCCACGCTGCTGGCGCCCACGCTGCTCCGCGGGCTCTGGTACGTCTACCGAGGGCCGGGCGAGCGGCTGCTGGGCGTGAGCGGAAGGCTCGCGGCGGACAACTTCGCCCGGGCGCCGGTGCGGACCTCGGTGCCCGTGTCGGCGCTCGCCGTGGGCGTGTCCATGGCGGTGTGCATCGCGGGGTTCGTGGGCTCGTTCCACGAGTCGACGCAGCGGTGGATCAACCAGGCGGTGCCAGCGGATCTCTTCGTCACCTCGTCCGCGAGGACAGCGGGCGTGCAGAACCAGCCGATGCGGCCCGAACTGGGCGACGCCATCGAGAAGCTGCCGGGCGTGGACCGAGTGGATCGCGTGCGCATCCTTCCTCACGACGTGCTGGGCCTGCGGGCCTACGTCATCTCGCTCATTCCCGAGATCTACGAGCAGCGGGCGAAGCCCCTCTTCCTCGAGGGCCGCATGCTGACGCCGGAGGAGTGGCGCCAGGGGCGCGTCATCATCTCCGAGAACCTGTCGCGCCGCCGCGGCCTGCACGTGGGGAGCACCGTGGAGATGTCCACGCCCACGGGTGTCCGCACCTATACGGTGGGCGCCGTGGCGATGGACTACACCTCGGACCAGGGCACCCTGGTGCTCTCGCGGGACGTCTACATGGCGCACTTCCAGGACCGGCAGGTGGACATCTTCGAGACGTACCTGACGGACCTGAGCAGGTTGGAGGAAGTGCGCCGCGCCATCACCGAGGCCCACGGGCGCCAGTACAACCTCTACGTGCTGTCCCACAGTGAGCTTCGCCACGAGGCCACCTCGCTCGTCGACGACGCGTTCACGGTGACCTACGCGATGGAGGCCGTGGCGGTGCTGCTGGCGCTGCTCGGGGTCATCAACACGCTGCTGGCGGCGGTGCTGGACCGGACGCGGGAGATTGGCCTGCTCCGGGCGGTGGGGGCGGCGAAGTCCCACGTGCTGTGGCTCTTCGTGGGTGAGGCCACCTTCATCGGCCTGTCAGGAGGACTCATTGGAGTCCTATCGGGCACGGTGCTGGGGGGGATCATCACTCAAATGGTGAGCGAGCAATCCCTGGGGTGGAGCTTTCCGTATGTCTTCCCGACAGGAGTCGCGCTGCAGATGTCCCTAACGGCCACATTGTGTGCTGCGGTCGCAGGTCTGTATCCCGCAAGAAGGGCGGCGGCGCTGGACGTCGTCGAGGCACTCGCCTACGAGTAGCCCCCCATCTGTCATAGTGCAGGTGATCCGAGCCATGGCCGCTGAATCCACCACCAAGTTCCACATCCTGCTCGTCGAGGACGAGCCCGTCATCCGGGAGCTCGTCAGCTCGATGCTGAGCGATGACACCGTGAATGTGGTGTGCGCGGAGGACGGCATCGAGGGGCTGAAGCTGGCGAAGACGCGCGCCTTCCAGCTCATCCTGATGGACGTGGTGCTGCCGAAGATGGATGGGGTGACGGTGTGCCGCATCCTCAAGAGCGAGCCGACCACGGCGAGCGTCCCGGTCTACATGCTCACCGGCAAGGCGAACAAAGCGGATGTGGAGATCGCCACGAAGGCGGGCGCGGACGGCTATATCCACAAGCCCTTCCGAAGCTCGGAGCTGATGGAGCTGGTGGACCGGCTGCGCGCGGCTCTGCTGCCCAGCTGAGCCCCGGCCCGCTCAGGGCAGGCGCGGGTGGAGGAAGCGCGCCAGGGCGAGGAAGTCATCCCAGTCGAGCGTGCCGAACTCGAGCGCCACGCCATTCGCCTCGCGGCGGAGGATGGTGCAGTTGACGACGATCTCCCGGTCTCCGTTCAGGGGGAGGGAGAGCGTGAGCTCGCGCAGCGCGTCCGCGGGCTGGGCGTGGAGGAAGAGGCCGGCCATGGACAGGTCGCGGGCCTTGGCGACGACGGTGCGGCCCGGCAGGAGGACCTTCACCACGAGGTTGGCCTCCACGCGAGGGTGGAAGCGCTCAGCCTGACGGGGATTGGGGGCGGGCGTCATGTTCGGGGTCTCTCCTCGGTGCAACAGGTCGCAACCAGTCTGAGGCAGGGAGCCGAGGACGCAACTTTTCGGGCGCGGGTTCACCCCTGGGCCGTATTGACTTGCTCCTGGCCGCCTTGCGGGCCCAGCGCTGGATGCATAGCCTCCGTGAGCGGAACTCGATATGCGCACAGGCCCGAGGAGTCTCGAATGGCTCGCCGGAGGCGGCGAAATGGCGGCGCTTATCGCGTCGCTCGACTGGTCGCGCTCGCCCCTCGGACCCATTGAGGCCTGGCCCCTGAGCCTGCGGACCACCGTCAGTCTCTGCCTCGCCTCGAATTTTCCAATCAACATCATCTGGGGCGACGGCCACAACCAGATCTACAACGATGGGTACCGCGTGGCGTGTGGCGCAGCGCATCCACGCGCGATGGGCGAGGACTACCGTGTCACCTGGGCGTCCGCCTGGCCAGCCATCGGCGGACCCTTCGAGCGTGCGCTCGCCGGGGAGACGACGTTCCTCGAGAACCAGCGGATGTTCCTCGAGCGCAACGGCTACCCGGAGGAGACGTTCTTCACCTTCTCGTTGAGCCCCATCCGCGACGAGTCCGGGAAGGTGGTGGGGCTCTTTCACCCAGTGACCGAGACGACCACCACGATGCTCGCCCAGCGGCGGACGCGGGCGCTGCGGGACATCGCGAATCGCGCGGGCCAGGCGTCGGTGTTCGACGAGGCGTGTGAGCTTCTCCTCTCGACGCTCGGTGAGTACGCCTTTGATCTGCCGTTCGCGCTTCTCTACGTGACGAGCCCGGACGGGACCCAGGCACGGCTTCGAGGCGCGTGTGGGACGCCGGCGGGTGGGCCCCTCGCGCCGGAGGTGATTCACCTCGCGGAGGGCAACGGGAGCGGGGGATGGCCCCTCGCGGAGGCGGCGCGCAGCAGCCGGGCCGAGCTGGTCACGAACCTGGAGACTCGGTTCGGGCCAGTCCCCGCAGGGGCTTATCCGGAGCCGGTGGCGAAGGCTTTCGTCCTGCAGATCCGGGTCGCCGGGGTGGCCGCGCCGCTGGGCTTCCTCGTCGTCGCAGCAAGCCCGCGGCTGCCGCTCGATGAGGCATATCAGGCATTCGTGGAGATGCTGGGCGCGGCGGCCAGCGCGGCGCTCGGCAACGCCCGTGCGTACGAGGAGGAGCGTCTCAGGGCCGAGGCGCTCGCCGAGATCGACCGGGCGAAGACCGCCTTCTTCAGCAATGTGAGCCACGAGTTCCGGACGCCGCTCACGCTGTTGCTCGGGCCGGTGGAGGATCTCCTCTCGGGCCGCCGTGGGGCGCTGCCGGACGCCGCGCGGGGCGAGCTCGAGACGGTGCACCGCAATGCGCTCCGCTTGCTCAAGCTGGTGAACTCGCTGCTCGACTTCTCGCGCATCGAGGCGGGCCGAGCCCAGGCCACCTTCGAGCCCATTGACCTGGCCGCGATGACCCGCGACCTCGCGAGCGCATTCCGCTCGGCCATCGAGCGCGCGGGCATGAGTCTCGTGGTGGAGATTCAGCCGCTCGGGGAGCCGGTGTTCGTCGACCGAGACATGTGGGAGAAGATCGTCCTCAACCTCATGTCGAACGCGTTCAAGTTCACTCAGGCGGGCGAGATCCGGGTGAGCCTGAGCCGGGCGGGTGGGTTCGCGGAGCTGTCGGTGCGGGACACGGGCATTGGCATTCCAGAGAGCGAGCTGGGACGGGTGTTCCAGCGCTTTCACCGGGTGCAGGGAGCACAGGGGCGCACCCACGAGG
The DNA here is from genome assembly GCF_000737315.1 of Hyalangium minutum. Lineage (GTDB taxonomy): Bacteria > Myxococcota > Myxococcia > Myxococcales > Myxococcaceae > Hyalangium > Hyalangium minutum. The sequence continues at coordinate 37,283 of NZ_JMCB01000017.1, read as the reverse complement.
GCAGCGGCATTGGCCTCGCACTCGTGCAGGACCTTGCCAAGCTCCACGGTGGCTCGGTCGAGGTGCGGAGCGTCGTCGGTGAAGGCTCGACCTTCTTGGTGCGCGTCCCACTGGGAGAGGTCCCCCGGGGGCTGGGTCCGGCGCCCATTCATGCACAGCGGTTGGCCTCCACCGAGGTCCGCGCCGAGGCTTTCGTCGAGGAAGCGCTGCGCTGGCTCCCCGATCAGGAGCCTGAGGGAAGGATCGTGACGGAGGGCCCACGCCCGCGAATCCTGCTCGCCGACGACAACGCCGACATGCGCGATTACGTCCGCCGCCTCCTGGAAGGGCGCTACCAGGTGACAGCGGTGACGAATGGGGCGGAGGCGCTCCAGGCGGCTCGGGCGTCGCGGCCGGACCTCGTGCTCTCGGATGTGATGATGCCGGTGATGGATGGCACCGAGCTCGTGCGGCGGCTGCGGGCGGACGACGCGCTGCACACGCTACCGGTCATCTTGCTGTCGGCTCGCGCAGGAGAGGAGGCCACCGCGAGCGGGCTCGAGCTCGGGGCGGATGACTACCTGACGAAGCCGTTCGCGGCCAAGGAGCTCCTCGCCCGGGTGCACGCCCAGCTCAGCATGGCGGCCTTGCGGATGCAGGCGGCGGAGCAGCAGGCGCGGATGGCGAACCTCGCGGAGCAGCAGCAGTGGCTCGAGGCGGTGCTCGACCACATTCCCGCCCCAACCCTCCTCGTCGATCCGGGCTCGGGGCAGTTCACCTTCGCCAATCGCGCTGCCCACCAGCTCGCCGGCGGACGCTTTCCCGTCAACATCGACGCCGCAGAGCGTAGCCAGGCGTTCCGCCTGACCGACGAGGCCGATCGCCCGATGGATCTGGAGCAGTCGCCGGGGGGCCGTGTCCTGCGCGGTGAGCGAGTCCGCGACATGGAGGTGGTCTGGCACTCGCAAGCGGGGCGGTTCAACCTCGTCGTTGACTCTGGCTTCGTTCCTGCCATCGGGCAGCAGCCGCCGCGGTCCGTCATCACCTTCCAAGACGTCTCGCGCCTCAAGCGGGTCGAGCGGGAGCTGAAGAGCCTGCTGGTCTCGCGAGACGAGTTCCTCTCCATCGCCTCGCACGAGCTGAAGACACCCATCACCTCGCTCCGGATGCAGCTCCAGATGACCGAGCGGAGCGTGAAGCCCGAGGAGGGCCGCGCCCCGAGCCCGGAGAAGCTCGCGAAGGTGCTGCGCATCGCGTCCATCCAGGTGGACCGGCTGACGGGCCTCATCAACGATCTGCTCGACGTGGCGAGGATCCGCTCGGGGAACATCGACCTTGCCTTCGCGCCGGCTGACCTCGCCCAGCTCGCACGCGACGTGCTGGAGCACCTCTCGGGCCAGCTTACCCAGGCGGGTTGCCGGATACAGCTCGAGGTTCCGCCCAGGCTCCTGGGGGTATGGGATGCGCGCCGGCTCGAGCAGGTGCTGACCAACCTCATCTCCAACGCGATGAAGTACGCGCCGGGCGTGCCCCTCGATGTCCGCCTCTTGGAGGACGGGGACCATGTCCGCATCGAGGTGCGCGACTTTGGGCCTGGGGTTCCGGAGGCGCAGCACGACACCATCTTCGACCGCTTCGATCGTGGTATCGCCTCGCGCAACGTCGGCGGGCTCGGGCTCGGCCTCTTCATTTCCCGGCAGATCGTGCGTGCCCACGGCGGGATGATCACGGTGGAGAGCCCTCAGGGAGGCGGCGCTCGTTTCGTCGTCCGCCTGCCGAGGGATGCCTCGCACGCGTGGTCCGGGAGCCTCCCCAGCGCTTCAGGAGTCCCGGCATGAGCCGGCGCATCCTCGTGGTGGAGGATGACCTCTACATACGCGAGTCCGTTCGCGAGCTGCTCGAGGGCGAGGGCCACACCGTGTTCTCCGCGGAGAACGGTGCCCACGCGCTCACGGAGCTCGAAGCGATGCGGCAGCCTCCGGACGTCATCCTCCTGGACTTGATGATGCCCGTGAAGGACGGCTTTCAGTTCCGCTCCGAGCAGCAAGCCAACCCGCGAATCGCCCACATCCCGGTGGTGGTGATGAGCGCCGATCCCCATCTCGACAACCACCGCGAAAGTCTCGCCGCCCGCACCTACCTCCATAAGCCGCTCGACATCGACCTGCTGTTGGCCGCCATGTCCGCGTAGAAAGCAGAGATCCGGCCTGCTCCTGCCCGGTCCTGGGAGGAGGCGGCCTCTCGTTCGTACCTGAGGGCGGAACCTGCGGACGGGTACCGTCTCGCGCCATGGACGGTCCATGGGGCTCGGTGGACTCCCTCACGGGGGGCGGTGCGGATAAACCCGCGACTTTCCTGAGAACGGGTGTTGGCACGGGAAGCGCAAAGGGCTCCTGGCGCAGCTCAACCAGGAGGCTTTTCGTGGAGAACAACAACCGTATCGCGTCGCTGTCCATCACCCCCACCCAGCTGCGGCAAACACCGAAGAACGAGTTCGGTGCCGTGCTCGCGCGCACCGCTCAAGAGATCGTGACGACGGGAGCAGGCCTCGTTGGCAGGGTGCTTCCCGGAGGACCGGTGCTGAGCGCGGCGGTCTCGAGCGTCAGCTCTGTGGCGTCGACCGTGAGCTCGGTGCCGACGACCGTGCCATCAACGGGTGGCGCCACCGTGCCGATCCCAGGCGTCGGCGGTGCCTCGGGAGGCACCAGTGGCACGGGAACGGCCGGGGGGACGGCGGGGAAGGGCGAGGCGTGGGACCTGCTCGAGGCTCAGAAGCTCATGGCGGCCGAGGGGCAGAAGTTCAACATGGCGTACCTGCAGCTCCAGAACGAGATGCAGCGGGAGAGCCGTGAGCACAACGCGGTCTCCAACATCATGAAGGTCCGCCACGACTCGGCGAAGGCCGCCATCAACAACATCCGGTAGGGGCGGCGTCATGGCGATCGACAAGGTGGGTTCGGTCGGCGGTGCGGGAGCCACTCCCGCGCTGGAGACCGGCAAGCAGCAGTTCGGCAAGGTGCTTCAAGGGGTGAAGGGCCCGGAGCGAGGGCCAGGCATTCCCGTGTCCACGGAGGGAGCGCAGCGTCCGTTTCCCTCGGAAGCGGTGCGAGGGCCGCGCCATGTCCAGAGCGTGGAGCGAGCAGCCGCGGGCCGGGCGGAGGTGACGCCTGGGGCGCGGGTGGACTCGGTGCAGTCAGCGAGGGCTCAGCAGGTCGTGCAGGTGCTGGATCGGGTGAGCCAGGCGCAGAAGCGGCTGGACCTCGTCCTCGCGCTGGCGGAGTCGGGCCGGACGTTCACTCCGGCCGAGCTGCTCGCGTTCCAGGCCCACGTGTACGCCGCCAGCCAGCAGCTCGATTTGGCTGGGAAGGTCGTCGAGAAGGCGACGAGCGGCGTGAAGCAGGTGCTTCAGACCCAGATTTGAGGAGCTTCGCCATGACGTTCGCTGTTCGCCGCTGTCTCTGTCTCTTCATGCTCCTGTGCACCGCCGCGTGCCGGGAGCGCATTCAGCATGGGCTCGATGAGCGCCAGGCCAACGAGCTGCAGACAGTCCTCGCCGAGCGGGGACTGGATGCACGCAAGGTCCCGGAGGCGGGCAAGAAGCCCACTTGGGCCATCGAGGTGGAAGAGGCCCAGGCCTCGGACGCCGTCCGCATCCTGGCGGAGCTGGGATTGCCGAGGCCCGCGGAGGAGATGGGCTGTGATGTATTTGGAGGGGGCGGGCTCATCCGCTCTCCCGTCGAGGAGCAGCTCTGCCGGGGCCGGGTGCTCGAGCGGGGCGTGGAGAAGACGCTCCAGGGCGTGGATGGGGTGCTCCTGGCGCGGGTTCATCTGATGGTGCCGCCCCCGCCGCGCCCGGGACAGGCGTCGGCGCCCGCGAAGGCTTCGGCGATGCTGCGCACGGCACCGGGGCAGGCGGCGCGGATCCGCCAGGCCCAGGAGCAGCTGAGGGCGCTCATCGCGGGAGGCGTGGAGGGGCTGTCACCGGACTCCGTGGCACTGATGGTGGATGAGGCATCCACGCGTGTGGAGGTGACCGTTCCCGGAAGCTCACCCCTCATGAGGTTGCGGGTGCTGCTGGTGGTGATGGGCGTGGTGCTCACCGCCCTGGCGGTGGCGCTGGTGTTCCTCGCATTGCGGCTGCGGAACGACCAGTCCGAGGCGATGACGCCGCCGGTCGCTCCGCCTGTTCCTGCCCGGCCCGTGGTCGCCGCAAATGCGGCACGCCGTGTGGCTTGAGCTGCTGGGGAGGATGCTCCATGGAGGAGGTCACACGGATCGTGCGGAGGCCGGTGGCGAAGAACCGCTCCGAGCAAGCCACTCGCATCACCCGCAGGCCACTGCCCAAGCAGAAGTCGCCGCCCACACCTGTGCGGGCTGTGAAGGCCCCTCCCACCTTCTTGCCGCTGGCGCGGTTCGCGCTGGTGGCGCGGGTGTTCGGCAAGGAGCGGGCCTCGGAGCTGCTCGAGGGACTGGGCGAGAGCGAGGCCGCGCGGGCAAAGGAGCACCTGGCCCACTTCGCGGCGATGACCTCGGCACAGCGGCAGGCCCGGGTAGCACTGGAGTTCGGGCTGCGGAGTGACCCTGCGGAGCAACTTCGTGAGCTGATGGCGGAGGCCCCCGAAGCTCTGAGGCGGGAGATCTTCCGCAAGCTGCCACCGTACCACCGCACCCTCTTTCCCCAGCGTCGACTGGAGGCTCCGGACGCCTCGGTTTCTCCAGCGATGAGCACCCTGGCTGAGCGCTTGGTTCGCGAGGCCACGCGCTGACCCGTCTCTGAGTTTCCCATGCACACCGAACCCCGCAGTACCCCGTCATCGCTTCAAAAGATCGCCAAGCTGAACCGGCTCGGCACGCGCCGACTGGCCCGGGCACATGTGATGCTGAGCGAGCGTCCCCAAGTGGCAGGCTGGGGAACGCAAGCGCTCCAGAGCCTCTGCGAGGTCTTGGGAAAGGAACTCGGGAGCACCGTCCGCATCACAGGCCGGCTCTCAGAGTCCACGGTGATTCCCAACGCAGGGCTGGCCCATGCGACGGCCTTCGTCCTGCTGGACCTGTCCGCGACAGGGGGCTGTGCGGTGCTGGAGTTGGAGGTGCCGGTGCTCTTCGCCGCGCTGGAGCGCCTCGCGGGCAGCAACCCGCGGCCGAGCCCCGTGAGGCGGTTCACGCGCCTGGAAGAAGCGACCTTCGCCTTTTTGGTCCTCTCTGCACTCGCGGCGCTTCGGGGGAGGTCCGAGCTCCACCGCCGGCTGGGACCTCGGCTGGCAGGGGTGACGATGAGCCGGGTGGAGGCGCTGGGGCGGCTGGAGAGCCGGCGGCCCCACCTCGGAGTGGAGCTGTCTCTGTCGGTGGGAGAGGTGACGGCTGGAGGTCGGTTGCTCGTCCCTGCTGTGCTCTTCGAGTCCGCTTTCAAGGACCTGCCCGTGGAGCGGGAGGCCTTCATCGCTTCGGAGATCCTCGCGGCAGCTCTCGGTGCGAGGTGCTTCCTGGGCCACACCCAGCTTCCACCTTCGTCGCTCAAGAGGCTGTCGGTGGGCGATGTCGTCGTCTTCGAGGCCGCCCGGCATGGCGGCGAGTACCTCCTCGGTGAGGGCCGCCTGGTCACACACGGCTTTGAGCTGATGGGTGAGTTCACCCCCGAAGGTTTTTCCCTGACCCGCGCGCGCAGGCGCGCACTTCCCTTGGAGTCGAAGATGGCAACCGTCACTGAGCAGAGCGGAGGAATGCCTCCGCTCCCCGTGGATGTGGAGATCGAGCTGACGCGGCTGATGCTGCCGCTCTCGGAGTTGGCCGGGCTGAAGCCGGGCGCGCTGCTTCCGCTGCGCATCAACGCCAGCGAGCCGGTGCTGCTGCGCATCGGTGAGCGGGCGGTGGCCCGCGCCGAGCTGGTCGACATCGACGGCGAGGTCGGTGCTCGCATCCTTAACCTGCTGCCGTGAGTGCTCGGAGAAACGTCATGCTTGCTTCTCTCTCTCCTCGGCACCGCTTGTTGCTTGCGAGCGGGCTCATTCTGGGGCTCGCGGCATTGGCACCTCTAGGGGGCCTGTCTGTCGCGGGGGTGGCTCGGTGGCTTCTGGGGGCCGTGGCGCTCGGGGGCTTGGGGTGGTGGCTGTGGCGCCGTGGTGGAGCAAGCTCCCAGTTCGCGCTCCCCGAACGCTTGAAGGTGGTTTCCCGTGCAGGACTCTCCCAGCGCTGTGGCATTGCGCTGGTGGAGGCAGATGGCCGCAGCTTCCTCGTGGCCTTTGGGGACTCGTTCGCCCAGATCCACGAGTCGCCCTCGATGCAGCCAGAGGGGGTGGAGCGATGAAGCGGGGACTTTGGGTGGGCTGCCTCCTGACGCCGGCGTGGGCGTTGGCTGGCGAGAAGACCCTCTTGCAGGCCTCCTCTGCCGGCAATCCGCTGGCGATGATGGCGATGCTCGCGGTGCTGTCGCTGGTGCCCTTCGCGGTAATGCTGCTGACGAGCTTCTCGAAGATCGCCGTGGTGCTGTCGTTCGCGCGCTCGGCGATGGGGACGCAGCAGGCTCCACCGACCATCGTGCTGACGGGGCTCGCGGCGGTGCTCTCGGCGCACATCATGTCTCCGGTGATGGAGCGCATGTACGACGCGGGCCAGCGCGTCTACCCACAGATGGAATCAGGGGCACAGATTTTCGACGGGGCGGTCCAGGTGACGGACCCGCTGCGCGCCTTCCTGGTGAAGCATGGGAGCGCCGAGGAGCGGGCGCTCTTCGTGGAGCTTGCGCGAGAGCTGCGGCCTCCCGAGGAGATGGAACAAGTCCATGAGGGCGACCTCTTCGTGGTCATCCCCGCCTTCGTCATCACCGAGCTGAAGGAGGCGTTTCAGATTGGCTTCCTCATCTTCCTGCCGTTCCTCGTGCTCGACATGGTCATCGCCAACGTCCTGCTCGCCCTGGGCATGCAGACGTTGTCGCCGAGCCAGGTGAGTCTGCCTTTCAAGATCCTCCTTTTCGTCGCCGTGGATGGCTGGTCGCTGCTCGCCCGTGGGCTCATCCTCGGCTACCGGTAATGCCATGACCCAGGATGTGCTGCTGTCGCTCGGCCGTGAGGCCCTGCTCCTGATGGTCCTCGCCTCCCTGCCTCCCATCGGTGCGAGCTTGGCGGTGGGCTTCGTCATGAGCCTGTTCCAGGCCACCACGCAGATTCAGGAGAGCACCCTGTCCGTGGTGCCCAAGCTGTGCGCTGCGGTGCTGGCGCTGGTGCTCGCAGGGCCATGGATTGCCGGGCAGCTCACGCGGTTCACCCACCAGCTGCTCATGGCCATTGCCGAGGTGGCGATATGAACCTCGAGCTTCTTCGTGCCCAGATTGAACTGCTGGGACCGCACATTGTCTCGGTGGCGCTGTGTGCGTCGCGCTTGCTGCCCGTGGTCTTTCTCTGTCCGCTCTTGGGCGGGCAGTCCGCGCCTACCACCGTCAAGCTGGCCCTGGTGCTGAGCCTCTCGCTCTTCCTGCATCTCGTTGCGGGAGTGGGAGTGGATGCGCCCGTGGAGACGCCGGTGACGCTGGGGGCGCTCGTGCTCAAGGAGATGGTCTACGGGACCTCGGTGGGGCTCATCGCTGCGCTGCCGTTCGATGCGGCGAGGATGGGTGGGAGGTTCATCGATCTCTTTCGAGGCACCTCCGCTGAAGCCAGCTTGCCCATGGCTGGGAGTCGCGAGTCGGCCACTGGCGATGGCCTGTACCAACTCCTCGTGACGCTGGTGGTGACGGGAGGACTGTTTCCTCTCGTTCTCTCCGGGGTGCTGCGGGGCTTTGGAGTGGTGCGGTTGGGAGCGGCTGTGCCCTCGGAGGCTGCGGCGCTGTATGTCGTGACACTGGCGGGCGGCGCGATGGCGACAGGGCTGGCGGTTGGGGCGCCCATCGCCGCAGCGGTGCTGACCGTCGATTGCCTGATGGGCATGGCGTCGCGTGCGGCTCCTCAGGTGAATCTCCAGGACCTGGGCGCGCCGCTGCGGATTCTGGGAGGCGGCGCGCTCGTGTGGCTCGGGGTCGGGGTGCTCTGCGAACGGCTGTTGGCGGGAGTGGTGGGGGTGGATGAGGCGCTGCGGTGGATGGGGGATGCGGCGCGATGAGTGAGAAGACGGAGAAACCCTCGGCAAAGCGCCTGCGCGATGCACGCCGTAAGGGACAGATTCCCAAGAGCCGGTTGCTGTCCGCCAGCGCGGTGACCCTGGGAGGGTTGCTCGCCCTCACCGCCTTCGCGCCCGAGGGCTTCGAGCGGCTGAAGGAATGGACCACCCAGTTGCTGCGGAATCCGAGTTCCTCCACCTGGATGGAAGAGGGACTGTGGATGTGGGCGCGGCTGGCGGGCCCCGCTCTGGGGGGGGCGCTGGTTGCGTCCTTCACGGTGTCCGTGGCCACGGTGGGCTTCGAGCTGAACCTGGACCACGTGACGCCCAAGCTGGAGCGCATCAGCTTGGCCGCGGGCCTGAAGCGACTCTTTAGCGTCCGGTCGCTCATCGAGGTGGCGAAGGCGCTGGCGGTGATGGGCGTAGTCGTCGCGCTGGTGTGGAACGAGGTGGAGAAGACCGGCCCGGACGCTCTGCTCGCGGTGTGGCTCGAGGGAACCGCGGGCTTCAGTCAGCTTGTGGGGCAGCTCGCGCCGCTGGCGATGCGCCTGGCATGGGTGCTGCTCCTCTTGGGAGTGACGGACTACGCGCTGGCTCGGCGGCGGCACATCCAGGACTTGATGATGACCCGCGAGGAGGTGAAGCGGGAGTACAAGGAGAGCGAAGGCGATCCGCACCACAAGGCCCAGCGGAAGGCGCTCCACCGGCAGCTCGCGCAGGGGGGCCCGGCACGTGGAGTGCAGAAGGCCACGGCCGTGGTCGTTAACCCTGCGCACATCGCGGTCGCGCTTCGCTACGACACCCAAGAGTGCGAGGCGCCCTACCTCGTTGCCAAGGGCCAGGAGGCGGATGCGCTCGCGCTCCGGCGGGAGGCGCAACGCCGCGGAATCCCAGTGGTTCGGGACGTTCCGTTGGCGCGCAGCCTCATCCACTACGACGTCGGGGAGCAGATCCCCGAAGAGCTCTACCAGGCGGCGGCTGTCGTGCTGAGGGTGGCGATGGAGTCTCAAGACACGGACGGGAGTCCACGGAGTCGGACGTCATGAACCAGTTGATGAAGATCCTCTCGAAGGCCCGGAAGTCTTCGGATGTGGTGCTCGCAGTGGCCATGGCCGCGGTCCTGGGGGCCTTGATCATTCCCCTGCCGCCCTGGCTTCTGGACATGGGACTGGCGCTCAATCTGGCGGCGGCGGTGGCGCTGCTGGTCGCGGCGCTCTACGCCCAGGACGCGCTCAAGGTGACGGCGTTCCCCACGCTGTTGCTGTTCACCACGCTCTTCCGGCTCTCGCTCAACGTGTCGTCGACGCGGCTCGCGCTCGCCGAGGGCCATGCCGGTGAGGTCATCCAGGCATTCGGCGAGTTCGTCGTGCGCGGGGACTACGTCGTGGGCGCGGTGGTGTTCGCCATCCTCACGCTGGTCCAGTTCCTCGTGGTGGCCAAGGGCGCCGAGCGCGTCGCGGAGGTCTCCGCTCGCTTCACGCTGGATGCGATGCCGGGCAAGCAGATGTCCATTGACGCAGACCTGCGCGCGGGTGCCATCGATCAGGCACAGGCTCGCCAGCGCCGGCGCAACCTCGAGCGCGAGTCCCAGATGTTCGGCGCCATGGACGGCGCGATGAAGTTCGTGAAGGGGGATGTCATCGCGGGCCTCGTCATTGTGGCCGTGAACCTGCTGGGTGGCACGCTCATCGGTGTCTTCCAGCAAGGCCTGAGCGTCTCTGATGCCGCTTCGACCTTCGCGCTGATTGCCATCGGGGATGGGCTCGTGTCCCAGATTCCCTCGCTGTGCATCGCGGTGGCCGCAGGGCTCGTTGTCACGCGCGTGGCGTCGGAGAAGGAGGAGGACTCGCTTGGCTCGGAGATTGGCTCCCAGTTCTTCGGGCAGGCCCGGGCCCTTTGGGTGGTCGCGGGGTTGTGCCTGGCGCTCGCGCTGATGCCGGGCATGCCGTTCCTCACCTTCCTCGGGCTGGGGGGGCTGCTCGGTGGGCTCGCGCATGTGCTTGGGAAGATGCAGAAGGTGGCCGCAGAGAAGGCGGAGGCAGCGGAGGCCCAGTCCCAGGCGCCCGAGGAGGGAGCGGGTGCGAAGGGCGGAGGAGTAGGAGCGGCGCCCGCGAGCGCAGCGGCTCCGGTTGGCGTGTCTCCGCTGACGGTGGACCTCTCGCCGGATTTGACGGCGCTCGCGCAGGAGCAGGGTGGGGCGTTTGTCCATCAGCTGCTCAACCAGCTCCGGGACGAGTTCTTCTACGAGCTTGGCGTCCGGGTTCCGGGCATCCGGGTCAGGACCCACGTGGCGTACCTGCCCGAGGGCGGCTACGCCATCCTCCTGGATGAGGTCCCCGCTGGAGCAGGGCAGGTGGTGCCGGGCCACCTCTACGTGCGCTCTCCGCCGGATGAGCTGTCGTTTCTCGACCTCAAGCTGGAGCCTACAGTGGAGCCTTGGACGGGCCGTCCGATCAGCCGCCTGGCGGAGTCCGGGCGCGAGCGGCTGGAGATGGCGCAGGTTCCCTGCCTCCGGCCCGGAGAGCTCATCGTGGAGCACTTCCGGAGCATCCTGCGGTCCCGCGCCGCGAGCCTCCTGGGCATTCAGGAGGTGCAGGGGCTCCTGGAGGGACTGGAGACCCAGGCCCCGATGCTGACGAAGGAGGCCCTCCAGAAGGTCCCGCTGCCGCTGCTCACTGAGGTGCTGCGCAAGCTCGTGCAGGAGCAGGTGAGCATCCGGAACATGCGCGTCATCCTGGAGGCGCTCGTCTCGCCTACGACCGAGGGCGATGCGACGGCCCTCGCGGAGCGCTGCCGCCAGGCGCTGCACCGCTACCTGAGCCACAAGTTCGCGCCCTCGGGGCCGCTGTTCGCCTACCTCGTGGACCCCGAGCTGGAAGAAGCGCTGCGGGGAGGGGGGCCACGCGGGCCGGCTCCTTCGCCCGAACGTGTCGCGGAGATCCTCGAGGGGGTGCGGCGGATCGCCACCGAGGGAAAGGCGGTGCTCCTCACGGCGCCCGATGTGCGCAGGGCGCTCCGGCGCCTCATCGAGGGATCCTTCCCCCAGGTGGCCGTGCTCACCTACGCCGAATTGGACGTGGACCTGCAGATCCGGCCCCTGGGACGCCTGGCCCCCGTGGCCGTCACTGCCTGAGAGAAATCAAGGGCTTCAGGTGCCGGTGTTGCCCTTGGTCGGATCCGACAGGTCCGGCTGGGCGGTCTGCGGAGCCGGCCGGTTCACCCGGTCCCTCAGCTCCTTGCCCGTCCGGAACAGCAGGCCGCGCTTGGGTTTCACTGGGATGACCTGACCCGTCTTCGGGTTACGGCCTTGATATCCCTGGTAGTTCTTGACGTGGAAGGCGCCAAGTCCGCGGATCTCGATGTTCTCGCCGCGGCAGAGGGCCTCTTTCATCGATTCGAAGATCGTCTCGATGGTGGCCTCGGCCTGCTTCTGCGTCACGCCCCGCTTGGCGACGAGGATGTTGATCAAATCGGACTTGAGCATCGGACGCTCCGGCAAACCGCGTGACCCCTCGGATAGAGGGCGCTTAGGCCCGTGATCGAATCCAGAAAACATAACAGAACGAACCGCTGTTGCAAGCAGCCACGATGGCGAAGCTCTTGGAAATCTTACGGATTTCAGCCGTTGGCCACGTTCGCCGAGGGGCCAGGGGCCGCCGCGGTTGCAGGAGCGGGGCGCAGGTGGGCGATCAGGTCGCTCCACTTCGTCTTGCGCAGCACGTCCGCGGTCGCGGCGTCGGCCGAATGGAAGAGGGTCTCCACGTGCTCGAAGCCCGAAGCCCCTCGGGGGCCCGTCCAGGTCTCCGGTCCCCCCAGGATGGTGACGCCGTGGATGCAGCTGGAGATCTCCGCCAGGGAAAGGTCGGACGGATCCCTGGCCGGCTGGACGCCCCCCTTCCGGCCGCGCTCCAGGAGCTTGGCCTCCGTCATGCGGTCGATGGCGTCGAAGACGAAAGACTCGGGGACGCGCAGCCTCCGGGCCAGCTCCTGCGGGGTGGGTGCCGGCAGTCCGTCCGTCCAGGCCAAGGTGGCCTCGGTGGCGATGCGCGTGGCGACCAGCTCCAGGGCTCGCGGGTGATTGCCAAAGGCCCAGAGCGAGTCACGGAAGGAAGCATGCTCCACCGCGTAGGACAAGCGCGCACCCGTGAGCACGAGCAACCAACTGATGTGGATCCACGCGAGGAACAACGGCACCACGCTCAGTGAGCCCCACAGCTTGTCGTACCGGAAGATCTGCTCGGCGAACTGCTGGTAGAGCTCCTTCGTGATGACCCAGCCCAGGCCCGCGACGATGCCCCCGGCGAGGGCCGAGCGCACCGCCACCTGGGCATAGGGCGTCCAGTAGTAGAGGAAGGTGAGGCCCACGATGGCCATTCCCGCCGTGGTGACCAGGACGATCTGCGGCGCAATGGAGAAGCCCGCGTTCACGATCAGCGTCCGCACCGCGCCCGTGCCTGAGAAGGAGGCAGCCAGGAAGAGCGGCCCGAGCAGCAGCAGCCCCAGGTAGATGAGCGCGCGGATGTAGATGGGGCGCTGGCGCCGGATGCCCCAGACCTCGTTCACGGCCCCGTCGATGTTGCGCAACAGCGAGGACGCGGAGAACAGCAGCGCCGCGAAGCCCACGCTTCCGATGGCGATCGAGTTGGTGGGGGTGAGGAAGCGGTCCAGGAACTCGGTGGAGGCATCCTGCAAGCCCGGGGCGAGCGCCATGTAGATGGCACTGCGCATGCGCCGCTCGAAGCCCTCTTGATGGAGGGTGCGCAGGAGCGCCAGACCCACGGTCATCAGCGGGACGAGCGAGAAGACGCTGATGTAGGTCAGCGCGGCGGCCCGGAGGCTGATGTCCTCCCCCATGAAGTCGCGCACCAAGGCCCGCGCAGCGAGATACACGTCCGTCGCGAAGCGGCCCACGGACGTCTCGGACACCGGCTTCCAGAGCCTCTGGGCCGAGCCGAGCAACATCATGCGCAGGGTCTGCAGCAGAGCGTGAAGTCGGGTCATGCGGGGCGGCCGGGAAGGCTAGCCAATCCAGCGCCCCTTCGGCCAGCCTCCCGCAGGGGTACACGCTCGCTTGGCCGCCTGCCGGACAGTCCTTCCGGCAGACGGTTCACTCAGCGTCCGCTCAGGACTCGGAGCCACCCGAGCTCGAGCCGTTGCCCCCGTTGCTCGTCCCACCGCCATTGCTGGGCGGAGGAGGAGGCGAAGAGGGCTCGCTGCTGGCCGAGGGCGCGTTGCCCGCAGGCGCTTGAGGCGGGCGCTGGGAGTGCTCGCCGCGGTCACCCCGGCGATCATCCCGGCGCTGATCACCTCCGCGGTTCCGGTCGCCCCGGTTCTGATCCGGACGCCGGCCTCGGTCGCCCCGGTCACCGCGCTCGCCCCGGTCACTGCGCTCGCCCCGGTCACTGCGCTCGCCCCGGTCATTGCGCTCGCCCCGGTCACTGCGCTCGCCCCGGTCACTGCGCTCGCCCCGGTCACTGCGCTCGCCCCGGTCGCGGTCCCGGCCACCGCCTCGGCGGCCCTGGTCCTGGCGGTACCGATCGCCGGATCCACCGCTGTCCGGGCGGCGCTGCAGCGCCAGCTCTCCATCACCAGAGCCCGGCGACGAGGCCACCTTGTGCTCGGGGCCCTGGGCAGAGCGGCCGTAGATGTCGTACTGCTCGCGGTGGTAGTTCTGCTGCGCTTTAACTTGGATGGACTTGTTGTAGCGGTCCATCAGGTGGCGCAGCTCGTTGCGCTCCTCGCCCTGGAGCAGCCGCGCCACGTCCGCGCTGCAGTTGATGACCAGCGTCGAGTCCTTGTAGCCGGGGGCCTCGCGGCGGATCTCCCGGAAGATCTCGTAGCAGACCGTGGTGGCCGTCTTCACGAAGCCCTTGCCGTCGCAGTACGGGCAGTCCTCGTGGAGCACGCGGCCGATGGACTCGCGCACGCGCTTGCGCGTCATCTCCACCAAGCCCAGCTCGGAGATGCGCAGCACGTTCGTCTTCGCCTTGTCGCGCCCCAGCGCCTCCTGGAGCGACTTGAAGACCTTGTCGCGGTTCTGCGCCTTCTCCATGTCGATGAAGTCGCAGATGATGATGCCGCCGATGTTCCGCAGCCGGAGCTGGTAGACGATCTCCTTGGCCGCCTCGACGTTGATCTTGGTGATCGTCTCCTCGAGGCTCTTCTTGCCCACGTACCGGCCCGAGTTGACGTCGATCGCCGTGAGCGCCTCGGCCTGATCGATGATCAGGTAGCCGCCGCTCTTGAGCCACACCTTGCGCTGGGTGGCGCGCTGCAGCTCCTGCTCGATGCCGTACGCGTCGAAGATGGGCTCCTCGGTGTCGTGGAGCACCACGCGGTCCTTCAGAGCCGGATCCTGCGCGTTCACGAAGGCGAGGATGCGCTCGTACTCCTCGCGGTCGTCCACCACGAGCTTCTCCACGTCATGCGCGAACAAGTCACGCGTGGCGCGGAGGATGAGGTCCAGGTCCGGGTGCAGCAGGCCCGGGCCGCCGCGCTTCTCGTTGCGGCGCACCACCTGGTTCCACACCTCGATGAGGAACCGGATGTCCGTCTCGAGCTTCTCCTGCGGGACGTTCTCCGCCACGGTGCGGACGATGAAGCCCGTGCCCGCCGGGCGCATGCGGTCGACGATTTCACGCAGCCGCTTGCGCTCCTTCTCGTTGGAGATGCGGCGGCTGATGCCCACGTGGTCCACCGTGGGCATGAACACCAGGTGACGGCCGGGGATGGAGATGTGCGAGGTGAGGCGGGCGCCCTTGGTGCCGATCGGGTCCTTCGAGATCTGGACCACCACCTCCTGGCCCACCTTCAGCAGGTCCTCGATGCGCGAGCTCTTCCGAGCCTTGGACTTCTCCTCCTTGTCGCGGCGCTGCTGCTCGTCGCGCTGGCGCCGGGCCTTGTCCTTGTCCCGCTGCTCGCGCTCCTTCTCGCGCTCGCGGTGGCGGGCCTCACGGGCGTCCCGGCCCTCGCGAGGCGCCCGGCGCTCACCGGTGGTGACGTCAGAGCGGGGCGCGGCGCCAGGAGTCTCCGCAGCGTGAGGCGAAGGGATGATCTCTCCCAGCGCGGTGGCCGCGTGCGGCGGCGGCTCGGGCTGGAGCTGAGCGGCGGGAGCAGTCTCGGAGCCCGGAGCCGCGGGAGCGGTCTCGGACGCCACAGGCTCCGCCGAAGCCGCGGTCGGGGGCAGAGCCTCCTGGACAGAAGCCACAGGGCTGGCTTCCACAGGAACGCCGGCCACGGGAGCGCTGCCGGGCTCCTCCGGAGCCGCAGCCACCGCGGCGGGCTCGGAGGCCGTTGCGGCAGGAGGGAGGGGCGGGGGAACGGGCCGCGAGCCCTCATCGACCACGGGAGGAACGGTCATCACCGCCGCGGCGGCGACAACACCCGAGTCCACCGGAGCAATGATCGTCCCACCCGGAGGCGTCTCGGAAGACGGAGCTGCGGGCTTCGCCTCCACCGGAGTCACAGGCTCACCCTGGGGCGGCGGGGCCAGCTCACCCGGGGCCAGTTCCTGCACCTCCAACTCCACCTCGTGGGTGGCGGCGGTGGCGGTCTCTGGGCCTCCGGTGGCAGCCTCGGCGGCCTCGGCCTCGGACTCCGAGGGCACGTCCGGGAAGTCCTCGTGCTCGCCCTCGGTCAGCTCGAACTGCGAGCGGGCGAAGTCCGGGTCGTAGACAACGTCACTGACGTAGAGGAAGGCGGCCTTCTCGAGGCCGATGTCCACGAAGGCCGCCTGCATGCCCGGGAGCACCCGGACGACACGGCCTTTGTAGATGTTACCGACGACGCCTTTGTCCTTCTTACGCTCGAGATAGAACTCCGCGATGTGGCCGCCCTCGACGAGAGCGACCCGGGTCTCCCGACCCGAGGTGTTGATGACAAGGATGCTGCCCATAGGCGAATCCTGGACGCGCGCGCGGACGGGCGTGCCCCACCGGACGGGAGGCGACGAGGCCTCGCGCTTCCACGCGCGCTGCAAGGGGAGAGAGGGCCCACTCAAGTCCCGCTAGGGCGGAGCCAGATGTCGCTCGCGTCTCGCGGGTGGGGGTTGAGGGGGACACCGCCTGCTCCTCCGAGTTCATTGCGCCTCACTGAAGACCGGCACCGTGCCGGGAGAGGCCTTTTCTTCCGAGCGTTCTCGTCCCTCCACTCGCGCGGGCTGCCCGCTCCTGCCCTCCGCACCCGGTCGGTGCCCATCAGCGGGCGCCTTGGGGGGGCGACAGGAGACATCGGTGCAGCCGGCGCGCCCGGAGGAGCCCGAGAACGCAACCCGTCTCAAAAAGTCACCTGGACCCAACGACCCGCCGACGCGGGGCGTCACACAACCGTCCAGAAACACGTGGAGTTTTTCACGCCTTTGACGGCCCTGTAAAGCCGAGAAGTGTCGATTGTCGACCCGATGTCACAGGTCGCACCGGGCTTCCCGGGTTTCAGGCCTGGGCAGTAGGCGCTTGCTTGCGGTGGTCCGGCTTGTCGATACGGCCCCTGGGGCGGCGCACCAGGCGCAGGCCGGTCCACGTCTCGTCGATGAGGCAGATCTTGTTGTCTACCAGACCGATGTCGAGCGCGGCATGGCGGACGAACTCCTCGGAGAGAGAGCTCTTGATGCCCTCGCCGCTGGGCCAGCAGATCCAGATGCCCCCGGTGAGTGCCATGGCGCGCGAGAGGGCAGGCAGGCGCTGGACGAGCTCGTGGGCATCCGAGGTGAAGAACAGGATGACGTCCAGGCCGGACTGGGCGGTGATGAGGAACTCGACGCCGTCGGGCAGGGGGTTGAGCTTCTGGACGAAGCCGCGCGGGGGATTGATGACGGAGACTTTGGAGCCCGCCTTGATGCCCAGCATCGCGGGTAACGAGCCCATCGCGTACGGCGTCATGAGAAGTGCTCCACGGAGAAAGTGCGGAACTCACCGGTGGGCTCGACGTCCGTGCGCTCGACGTCCGTCACGCGCGCGGCCTGGGGGCCCCGGTGGCACCAGCGGATGAACTCTTCGAGCACGGCGGGCTCGCCCTCGGCGACGGCCTCCACGGAGCCGTCGTCGCGGTTGCGCACCCAGCCGGTGAGGCCCAAGCGGGTGGCCTCCTGACGGGTGCTCTCGCGGAAGAAGACGCCCTGCACCTTGCCGCGGATGCGCAGGCTCACCCGACGTGTGCCCATGGTCCTGGCCTCCTCAACTCCGGGCCTCGCCCTGGAGCAGCTTCAGGAATTGCTGCTCGTCCAGGATGCGCACTCCCAGCTCCTGGGCCTTCTTCAACTTGCTGCCTGCGTCCTCGCCCGCCACCACGAAGTCCGTCTTCTTCGAGACGCTGCCCGCCACCTTGCCACCGCGACGTTCAATCTCTTCCTTGGCCTGGTCCCGCGACATGGCGGCCATGCCTCCGGTGAGCACCACCGTCTTGCCCGCGAAGGTCCCGCCCGTGGCCACCTGGGGAGCGGCCGGAGTGACGCCCGCGGCCAGCAGCGCGTCGATGGCATCGCGGTTCTGCGGCTCCTGGAAGAAGGCGTAGATGACCTGGGCCATGGTGGGGCCCACGTCCTTGACGCGCGTAATGCTCTCCTGGTCCGCCGTGTAGAGCTGGCGCACGTCCGGGAAAGCCTCGGCCAGGGCCTTGGCGGTGGCCTCGCCCACATGGCGGATGCCGAGCGCGTAGAGGAAGCGGCGCTGGGTCGTCTGCTTGGAGCGCTCGATGGCCGCCAGGATGTTCTCCGCGCTCTTTTCGCCCATGCGCTCCAGGCTCAAGAGCTTCTTCTGGTCGAGCGCGTACAGGTCCGCGAACGTCTTCACCAAATCGCTGGAGACCAGCTGCGAGGCCAGCTTGTCGCCCATGCCGTCGATGTCCATGGCGGTGCGCGAGGCAAAGTGGCGGATCTTCTCCACCAGCTGCGCAGGGCACGAGGCGCCGGTGCAGCGGATGATGGCGCCCTCCTCATCCTTGGCGGTGTGGGCACTGCAGACCGGGCACGTTTTGGGGAACTCGTACGGTTTGGCGCCCTCCGGGCGCTTGGAGAGCACCACGGAGACGATCTCCGGGATGACGTCACCGGCGCGGCGCACGAAGACGGTGTCGCCCTTGCGCACGTCCTTGCGGCGCAGCTCGTCCTCGTTGTGCAGGGTGGCGCGCGACACGGTGACGCCGCCCACCTTCACAGGGCTGAGGTGCGCCACCGGGGTGAGGGCGCCGGTGCGGCCCACCTGCACCTCGATGGACTCCACCAGCGTGGACTCCTCCTCCGGAGGGAACTTGTAGGCCACCGCCCAGCGCGGGCTCTTGGACACCTGCCCGAGCCGCAGGCGCAGATCCTCGTCATCCACCTTCACCACCATGCCGTCCACTTCGAACGGCAGGGCGTGGCGGCCCTTCTGCGAGGCCTCGTACTCCTTGCGCACGCCGTCCAGACCCTTGGCGCGCACGTGCCGGTTCACCGGCAGCCCGAGCGTCTTGAGGTACTCCAGCTTGTCCGTGTGCGTCTTGAAGGAGGGAAGGCCCTCGGTGGCCACGTACTCATAGAGATAGATGGAGAGCGGGCGCGCGGCCGTCATCTTGGGGTCGAGCTGACGCAGGCTTCCGGCGGCCGCGTTGCGCGGGTTGGCGAAGAGCGGCTCGCCTTCTTCCTCGCGCTTCTCGTTGAGCTTCTTGAAGTCCTCCTTGCGGATGAAGACCTCGCCGCGCACCTCGAGCAGCGGCGGCACCTTCACGCCATCCTGGGGCAGCAGTTGCAGCGGCAGGCTGCGCACGGTGCGCAGGTTCGCTGTCACGTCCTCGCCCGTGGTGCCGTCGCCGCGGGTGGCGCCCTGCATGAAGATGCCACCCTCGTAGCGAAGGGTGATGGCCAGGCCGTCCAGCTTGGGCTCGCAGACGTAGGTGACTTCGGAGACGCTGGCCTGCTTGCGGATGCGCTCGTCGAAGTCGGAGAACTCCTCGTCATTGAAGACGTTGGCCAGCGAGAGCATGGGCGCCCGGTGGACGACCTTCTCGAACTTCTGGGCCGCCTCGCCGCCCACGCGCTGCGTGGGGGAGTCGGGTGTCACGAGCTGGGGATGCTGGCCCTCCAGCTCCTGCAGCTCGCGCATCAGCCGGTCATATTGCGCGTCGCTGACCTCGGGCGAGTCGAGGACGTAATAGCGATAGTTGTGGTGGGCCAGCTCCTGTCGGAGCTCGCGCGCGCGCTTCTCGGCGGTCTTCAGATCCAAGGGTGCAGCCTCACTCGTCCCCAACCCAGGGGGCGCGAGAATGGCGATCTTCCCTGGCTGCGCGCAAGCCTCGATAGGACTCCCAAATACCGGCCCAGAGAGCCTCGGAAAGGGCTCTCGCGCACGACGTGGCAGGTAGGAAACGGCGGCGTTCTCCATGCGAGCAGCCGAATCCTCCGGGATGCCGCAAGCGGTTGCAAGTGCCCACCTGGGGGGTTGGGTCCGGTCCCTGTTTTCCCGACCCGTCGCGGTCTGTCTCCGGGAATTCCGGGGTTCGGTTCTGAACGACGCGCGCGTGGGAATGGACGGGAAGAATGGGGGAGGGCGTGCTGTTTCGCCCTTGGGAAGGACCTGCTGACCGGAGGACTTCCGAGAGCAGGCAAGGCGACGATGCCTTGACAGGTCCGGGGGGCGTCAATAACCTGCCCGGCGGTTTCAAGGCGTCAGGGTTCCCCTGGTGCCCTTCTTCCCAAGCAACCTTCGACTCTCCCACCGTCCTCCCCGGACTCGGGCGGGTCGGTCAATGTCGCCCGGATGGTGCTTTCTCGCACCCCGCGAAATCTTCCGACAACCGCCACGCGCTCGGGCCTTCGGGCGCATCCCACAGCATCGATTCCCTCATCATGCGCAAAGCACGTTCCACCAAAGAGAAGGCTGAGACAGATCTGACCGACGAGCGCCCCAAGCGCGGCCGCAAGACCGCGGCGAAGAGCGTGGAGCGGGAAGAGCCCGAGCGCCCCGCGCGCCGCCGGACCGCCGCCCGCCGCGAGGAGGAGGCCCCCGAGCCCGAGGTGGAGGAGCAGGCCGCCGAGACTCCGCGCCCCGTGCTGACGCCCATGCCGCGTCCGGTGCGCGACGAGGAGTTCCAGGAGGCCCGCGCTGTCGAGGCCGCCGAGCCCGCCGCCGCCCCCGTCGCCGCTCCCGAGCCCGTGGAGACGCCCTCTGTCACCGAGGTGACGCGCGATGGCGCTCCGATGCAGGTCATCAAGCTCAATGACCTGAAGCGGATGAAGATCACCGAGCTGGCGAAGATGGCCCACGACTTCAACATCGAGGGTTACCAGGGCCTGAAGAAGCAGGACCTGATCTTCGCGCTGCTGTCGGGCATCGCCGACAAGCGCTTCGAGGTCCACGCCGAGGGCGTGCTGGAGCTGCTGAGCGATGGCTTCGGCTTCCTGCGCAGCTCCGACAGCGACTACCAGCCGAGCCCGGACGACATCTACGTCTCTCCGTCGCAGGTGCGCCGCTTCAACCTGCGGCCCGGCGACACCATCACTGGCCCCATCCGCCAGCCCCGCGAGGGCGAGCGCTTCTTCGCGCTGCAGAAGGTGGACCGGGTCAACTTCGTGGATCCGCTCTCCGAGGCGGCCCGCGAGCGCATCCTCTTCGACAACCTCACGCCGCTCTACCCCACGCGCAAGCTGAAGCTGGAGCACGAGGGGTCGGAGATGACGACCCGCATCATCGACATGTTCTGCCCCATCGGCCTGGGCCAGCGCTGCCTCATCGTCGCTCCGCCGAAGGCCGGTAAGACGGTGCTGCTGCAGAACATCGCGCACGCCATCGCCAAGAACCACCCGGACGTCTACCTCATGGTGCTGCTCGTGGACGAGCGCCCCGAGGAAGTGACGGACATGGAGCGCAGCGTGCGCGGCGAGGTGGTCTCCTCCACCTTCGACGAGCCCGCCACGCGCCACGTGCAGGTGGCGGAGATGGTCATCGACAAGGCCAAGCGCCTGGTCGAGCAGAAGTACGACGTCTGCATCCTCCTGGACTCCATCACCCGCCTGGCGCGCGCCTACAACACCGTGGTGCCCGCCTCCGGAAAGATCCTCTCCGGCGGTGTGGACGCCAACGCGCTCCACAAGCCCAAGCGCTTCTTCGGTGCCGCCCGCAACATCGAGGAGGGTGGCAGCCTCACCATCATCGGCACGGCGCTCATCGACACCGGCAGCCGCATGGATGAAGTGATCTTCGAAGAGTTCAAGGGCACCGGTAACTCGGAAATCGTCCTGGACCGCAAGCTCTTCGAAAAGCGCATCTTCCCGTGTCTGGACATCAACAAGTCCGGTACCCGCAAGGAGGAGCTGCTCTTGTCGCAGACGGACCTCATCCGCATCACTGCGCTTCGGCAGGTGCTCCATCCGTTCACGCCGATCGACGCGATGGAGTTCGTGCTCAAGCACATGCGCCCCACGCCGTCGAACGTCGACTTCCTGGGGTCCATGAACCGATAGGAGGAGCTCTATGCGCCGCACCCGACGTGGTCCCCTGGTGGTCTTCCTGCTGGGGGCCGTTCTCGGACTCGGGGCCGGGTGCGAGCCCATTGATGTGGCCGATTTGGAGAACCCCCTGGGGCTCTCCGATACGACGTGCTACCGGGACAGCGACTGCGCTCCCAACGGGTGCTGCGGCGAGGCCACCAACCCCACGCACGTCTCGGAGGCCCCGAGCTGCGTGGGTGTGCGCTGTGATGGCACCTGCGCGCCCAACACGATTGACTGTGGGCGCTGCATCGCCGTGTGCCGGGACTCGCGCTGCGCCTCTGCCTGCCAGTGAGGCGCTTCAGGGCGCCGGAGGCGGAGCGGGCTGGGCCTTGATGCGCGCGAAGTCGAAGCACGCCACGAACATCGCCGCGATGGGCACCGCGAACAGCGCGCCCACCAGCCCGTAGAGGCGCTCGCCGGCAATCAGGCTGAAGGCCACGATGACCGGGTGGATGCGCGCCGCCTGACCCATGATCTTCGGGTTGAGGAAGTATGCCTCCAGCGCGTGGATGCCGATGATCCACACCAGGATGGCCAGTCCCTTCTGGAACCCGTCCGCCATGGCGATGAGGACGATGGGCACCGAGCTGATGATGGTGCCGAAGATGGGGATCAGGCTGAAGAACGTGGCGATGGTGGCCAGCAGGAAGGCGAACTTCACCCCGAACACCAGCAGGCCAATCGCGGTCAGCGCGCCGTTCACCACGCAGATCGTCACCTGTCCGCGCACCACGCCGGACAGGGAGCGGTCGATGCGATGCAGCAGCGTGCGCGCGTCGTTGGCGTACTCGGGAGGGATGAGCGTGCCGAAGTAGCGGCGGATGGCCACTGCGTCGATGGAGAAGAACGCCGCCACCATCAGCATGAAGAACAAGCCGAAGATGGTCGCCAGCACCCCGGCGATGATGCTGCGCGAGACGCCGACGATGTTGCCCAGGTTCTCGCGCACCAGCACGGAGAGCCGCGCCACCGAGTCCTTGAGCAGCTGCGCCAGATCCACCGCGAAGCTGAAGGCAGGCACCGCGTCTTCGCCCTCCACGCCCCGGTTGGAGAGCGCCACGGGGATTCCATAGGCGCCGAGCCACTCCTCCAGGCGCTGGGCGCTCTTCTGGAGGTAGTCCGGCGTGAGCGAGTTGACGAAGGCCACGCCGTCCCGGCTGATGCGCGCCAGCTCCCGGTAGAGCTGCGGCACCAGCGCGATGAAGAACAGGTACACGCCCACGAAGAAGAGCGCATAGATGAGCAGGATGGCCACCCAGTGGGGAATGGCCCGGCCCGCGACCCGGAGCCGGGTAATGCGCGCCACCAGCGGCTGCACCAGGTAGGCGATAAGCGCCGCTCCCGCGAAGGGCATGACCACCGAGCGGAAGAGCAAGAGGACCGCGAGAATGGTCCCCCACAGGCAGGCGAGGATGATGAGCCGCTTGCGGCGCTCGGTCCGTTCGAAGGCTTCAGGGGGCGGCTGCATGGGCGCGGCTTATGGCAGAGGTTTCAGCCCGGGGACAAGGCTTCACCCGGTGGGTGGGCCGTGGGAGGTAGAGCCCGGTGGTTGGGACCCCTACCAGTTGATGCAGGAGCCTGGCGCGGCTCAGAGGATGAGTCCGGAGGGAGGCGACTGAACCAGGCGCAGCCGCGCCTCCACCTTGTCGAGGATCTGCCGCATGTGCGTGCGCTTGATGCGGCTCTCGGTGGCCTCGCCCAGGCCCAGCATCTGCTCCACCAGCCAGCGGTTGAGGAAGAGCAGCGCCAGCCGGTCCGTGGGCGCCAGCCCTCGCTCCAGGTAGCGCTTGTTGCGCATGTAGTCGTCGTAGGCTTCGAACTCGCGCTCCAGCTCCCAGTGCGACAGCCGGAGCGCCTCGCCATAGACGTGGGCGGAGGGGCGCGGCGGGCGCTCCAGGAAGAGCGGCGCGAACGTGCCGCCGACGTCCAGGTCGAGCTCCTCCACCGGCGGAGGCCACTGCGCGAGATCCTTCGCCAGCAGCTTCGATACTTCCTCCAGGAGCTGGTCCAGGATGGGAACAGGCTTGGTTTCGAGGAGGTAGTCCCAGCGCGAAGGCATGCGTGCACCCTAGCTCAGCGTCCACCGTCCGTGGAGCCGCCCGTACCGCCATCCGTGCCACCGTCGGGCGGGCTCGTGTTCCGGCAGCACGCCGAGCTCGTGAAGTAGAGCGCCGCCTGTCCGCACGGAGCGCGGATGACGCGGTTGTAGCCGCTGCAGCCGGTGATGAGGCCCTGTCCGTCACACACCGGCGCGCCCGCCGTGGAGGGATCGCACGACGCCGAGCCATCCTCCACGCAGAGCGCCCGCGAGCGGAAGAAGCGCGGAGAGCTGGTGTCCCCCACCACCACGGTGCAGGTCGCGGAGTCGCCGCACTCCAGCAGGTGCGGCCCCGTGGAGCAGGGCCCCACCGTGCAGGAGGGCTCACAGTTGATGGCCTGGTCCTTGTCGCAGCTGGGAGCCTCGGCGCAGTAGTCCCGGTCGGAGCAGGAGAGCAGCAGGAAGAGCGGTGCGAGCAGCAGGGCGCGGTTCACGGGGGCCTCGTATCAGGTGAAGTGCTCCAGGAAGTTGACCAGGATCTGCCGGCCGGAGGGAGTCGGAGCGATGCCCGCCAGCAGCCGTGGCACGCGCTCTCCCGGGATGAGGCCGCGCGAGGTGGCCTCCGCCTCGAGCTTCTCGGCTCGGGCTTGGATGAGCGCCCGCATCGCGTCCGCCTGCACCTCGGGGTGGAACTGGACGCCTCGGGAGCACGGCCGGAAAGCCAAGGCCTGGACCGCGGTGTGGCCGTTGCCCGCGAGCACCACTGTCCCCTGAGGGGTCTCGGCCACCATGTCCTCGTGCGTGGTCTGCACGGAGAGGCGCGGCCCCAGCCCTCGGAAGAGCGGATCCGCGCGGCCCGCCTCGGTCAGGTCCACCTCCACCGTGCCGATCTCCCGCCCGAGCGGGCTGCGCGCCACGCGTCCTCCGTAGGCATGCGCCAGGAGCTGGTGGCCGAAGCACACGCCGAGCACGGGGATGCCTCGCTCCGCCGCGTTCACCATGAACTCCGCCGCGCGCTCCATCCAGGGCTCCAGCTGGGTCACTGACGCGGGCGAGCCCGTCATCATCACCGCGTCATAGCCGTTCCCCTCCGCGGGCGGCTGCGCGCCTTGATGCACAGGGAGGATGTCGAATCGATAACCGGACAGTCCCACGGTCTGGAGAAACCACCGGTCATAGTCGCCCACCGAGAGACGCACCGAGGCCGCAGCCTCTCCCGCTTTCAGCAACAGAACGTTCTTCATCTCACGTCTCTCCCTGCCGGGTTGCCGCCTCTGGGAGCCATCCCTACCGTTCGTCGCTCGGGTCTTCTCCAGGAGTCTCCATGACCGACGCTCGCACGCTCGCTCCTCAACTGCCTGCTCCCAAGCTGGTCATCGATGGCCAGCCTGTGGACCCCGTGGAAGGAGGCACCCTTCCAGTGGTGAACCCTGCCACCGGGCAGAAGATCTGCGACGTGCCCTCGGCCAATGGGGCGGACGTGGACAAGGCGGTGAAGGCCGCGCGCCGCGCCTTCGAGTCCGGCCCCTGGAGCAAGATGAACCCGAGCGAGCGCGGCAAGCTCATCCGCAAGCTCTCGGAGCTGTTGTGGGAACGGCGCGAGGAGTTTGCCCTCGTCGAGTCGATGAACAACGGCAAGACGTTCCGCGAGGCCATCCGCGGCGATGTCGGCCCGGGCGCTGGCACGCTGGCCTACTTCTCCGACTGGGCGAACAAGATCACCGGCGAGGTGCTCCCGGTAGACGGACCCTTCCTCACCTACTGCCTCAAGGAGCCAGTGGGCGTGGTGGCCGCCATCGTTCCGTGGAACTACCCCACGTGCCTGCTGTGCTGGAAGCTGGGCCCGGCGCTCGCGGCGGGCTGCACCGTGGTGGTGAAGCCCTCGGAGCTCACACCGCTCACCGCGCTCAAGCTGGGAACGCTCGCCCTGGAGGCGGGCTTCCCGCCCGGCGTGCTCAACGTGGTGACGGGCTATGGCGACCCCACGGGAGAGGCCCTGGCTCGGCACCCGGACGTGGACAAGATTTCCTTCACTGGCTCGGGGCGCACGGCGCGCCGGCTGCTGCAGGCCTCGGCGGGCAGCAACCTCAAGAAGCTGACGTTGGAGCTGGGCGGCAAGAGCCCGCAGATCATCCTCCCGGATGCAGACTTCGACACGGCCACCGAGGCGTGCTTCTGGGGCATCTTCGGCAACAAGGGGGAGATCTGCAACGCGGGCAGCCGCGTGCTCGTCCACGAGAAGGCCTATGACGCCTTCGTTGGCCGGCTCGTCGAGCGCGCCCAGAAGATGAAGGTGGGCGATCCGCTGGATCCCGAGACGGAGATGGGCTCGCAGATCAGCGCGCGCCAGCTCGACACCATCCTGAGCTACATCGAGAGCGGCAGGAAGCAGGGCGCGAAGCTGCTGACTGGCGGCGAGCGCGACACGCAGGGCGTCAAGGCCAAGGGCTACTTCGTCAAGCCGACCATCTTCGGGGACGTGAAGCCGGAGATGAAGATCGCCCAGGAGGAGATCTTCGGCCCGGTGCTGAGCTGCCTCCGCTTCCGCGACGAGGCGCATGCGCTCGAGATCGCCAACAGCACCACCTACGGACTGGCGGCGTCCATCTGGACGCGCGACGTGGCCAAGGCGCACGCGATGGCGCGCAAGGTGAAGAGCGGCGTGGTGTGGATCAACTGCTTCAACGAGTTCGACAACGCGGCGCCGTTCGGTGGGTACAAGGAGTCCGGTTGGGGCCGGGACCTGTCCCACCACGCGCTGGAGGGCTACCTCCAGTACAAGGCCGTGTGGACGAAGCTTCCGGAGGGCGTGTGATGGGGACTCGGTCGAAGGCGAAGGTCATCTCTCACCCGGTGATGGCGCGGCGCGCCCGCGCGAAGGACAAGGGCGAGACCGTCGACGCGCTGATGCGTGAGCCTGGCGGCGTGGACTTCCTGCGCAAGTGGTTCGAGGAGAAGGGCGTCCGCAAGGTGAAGGTGGGCGCGGTGGACCTCGATGGCGTCTGGCGCGGCAAGTACATCTCCACGGACAAGTTCTTCTCTGCCGTGAAGGGCGGGCTGGGTTTCTGTGACGTCGTCTTCGGCTGGGACCTGGCCGACGAGCTGCTCGACAACACGCAGGTGACGGGCTGGCACACGGGCTACCCGGACGCGCAGGCGCGCGTGGACGTGTCCACCGGCCGCATCATCCCGTGGGAGCCGGACACCGCCGCGTTCCTGCTGGACTTCGTGAACGCGGACGGCACGCCGTTCGGCCCGAGCCCGCGCCAGCTGCTGCAGAAGATCGCCCGCCGTGCGAGGGATCTGGGCTACCTGCCCAAGTTCGGTGCTGAGTACGAGTTCTACATCTTCAAGGAGACGCCGCACTCGCTGCACGAGAAGGGGTTCCAGGGGCTCACACCGCTGACACCGGGCATGTTCGGCTACTCGTGGCTGCGCACGTCACTGAACTCGCCGCTGGTGCACGCCCTTATCGACGGGTGTAACGGCTTCGGGGTGGACATCGAGGGTTTCCACACGGAGACAGGCCCCGGTGTCTTCGAGGCCGCCATCCGCTACGACGAGGTGGAGAAGGCCGCGGACAAGGCGGTGCTCTTCAAGACGGTGGCGAAGGAGATCTGCGCCCGACACGGCCTCACCGCGTGCTTCATGGCGAAGGTGAACGCGAAACTGCCGGGGTGCTCGGGACACGTGCACCAGTCACTGTGGAACCTCAAGGGTGGGACGAACCTGTTCCATGACGAGGACTCGCCGGACGGCATCAGCGAGACGATGCGGCACTACCTCGGTGGGCAGGTGGAGCTGATGCCGGAGCTGACGGCGCTCTACTGGCCC
Organism: Hyalangium minutum; assembly: GCF_000737315.1. Lineage (GTDB taxonomy): Bacteria > Myxococcota > Myxococcia > Myxococcales > Myxococcaceae > Hyalangium > Hyalangium minutum. The sequence goes on along the minus strand of NZ_JMCB01000017.1, from coordinate 9,885 downwards.
ACGGTGAACAGCTACAAGCGCAGCGTGGAGAACACGTGGGCGCCCACCACCGCCACTTGGGGCCGGGAGAACCGCACCACCGCCATCCGCGTCATCGGCGACAGCCCCAAGTCCATGCGGCTGGAGTACCGGCAGCTCGGCGCGGACATGAACGCATACGTCGGCATGGCGGTGAGCCTCGCCGCGGGCCTGTGGGGCATTCAAAACGAGGTGGAGCCGCCGCCCATGTGCTCGGGCAACGGCTATGAGGCCAACGCGCGGCCCCTGCCGCGCAACCTGAAGGAGGCCGTCACCCTCCTGGAGCGCTCCGAGCGGGCCCGGGAGTTGCTCGGCGACGATTTCGTGGACCACTACGTTCGCACTCGGAAGTGGGAGGTGCGACAGTACGAGCGCGCCGTGACGAACTGGGAGCTCGAACGCTACTTGGAACTCATCTGAGAGGGTCGACATGCAGCCCTTCGATATGCCGCACGATGTCCGTGTCACCGAGATGTCCTGGCCCACGAAGATCGTCTTCGGGGTGGGCGCCCTGAAGCGCCTGCCCGCGCAGGTGGCCCGCCTGAAGATGAAGCGCCCGTTGGTGGTGACGGACGCGGGCGTGGTGAAGGCCGGGCTCGCCCAGCGCGTCTTCGACGAGCTGAAGAACGCCGGTGTGGACTTCGCGGTGTTCGACCGCGTGGAGCCCAACCCCACGGAGAAGGACGTCTTCGCGGGGCTGGAGGCCTACCGGCGCGGTGACTGTGACGGCATCGTGGCGCTCGGGGGCGGGAGCCCGCTGGACGCGGCGAAGCTGGTGCAACTGCTCACCACGCACGAGCCGCCGCTGTCCCGCTACGACGATGCCAAGGGGGGCGACCAGTACGTGCGTGACGACCTGCCGCCGCTCATCGCGATTCCCACCACGGCGGGGACGGGCTCGGAGGTGAGCCGCTCGGGCGTGGCGACGCTGGAGGACACCGGCCGCAAGACGGTCATCTTCAGCCCGCACCTGCTGCCCAAGGCGGCCATCTGCGATCCAGAGCTGACGCTGGGGCTGCCGCCGGGAGTGACGGCCGCCACCGGCATGGACGCCTTCACACACTGCCTGGAGGCGTACATCGCCAGCGGCGTCCACCCGCTGGCGGACGCGGTGGCCATCGACGGCATTGCCCGCGTGGGGCGCTCGCTGGTGACGGCGGTGAAAGAGGGCAGCAATGTCTCGGCTCGCGCGGACATGATGGTCGCCGCGATGGAGGGCGCCATGGCCTTCCAGAAGGGCCTCGGGGCCTGCCACGCGCTGGCGCACGCGCTGACGCCGATCTCCGGCGTGCACCACGGTCTGGCGAACGCCATCGTCCTGCCCGTGGTGATGGAGTTCAACCGCCCGATGACGACGGCCCGGCTGGCCCGCGTGGCGGTGGCGCTGGGCGAGTTCTTCAACATGCGTGAGGACGTGCTCGCCGGCCACGCCATCGAGCGGGTGCGCAAGCTGAACGCGGCCATCGGCATTCCGGCCCGGCTCCGGGACGCGAACGTCCAGGAGAAGGACCTGCCGCGCATCGCCGCCAAGGCCTTCGAGGATGCCTCGCACCTGACCAACCCGCGCAAGTGCGCCGAGGCGGACCTGCTCATGATGCTCCGCGAGGCGTTCTAACCCTCAGGACGGAGTCCGGAACACGACTTCATCCGATTGAAGGGGGCGGCCGTCCTCGGCGCGAAGCTGAAGCTTGCTGAGCGGCCGCTGCTTCTTGGTGTCGACCAGGATCGAGCAGGGCTCGTCCGGCTCGAAGAGGTACTCCCTGCCCCATTGTCCCAGCGCCACGAGAACGGGGAGCAGGGCCCGGCCTTTCTCGGTCGGGACATACTCCTGATAGGCGCTGCCATCCGAGGCAGGCGCGACCTCTAGAATCCCTTGCGCCACGAGCGTCCTCAGGCGTGTGGTCAGGATGTTCTTGGCCGCGCCCAGGCTCCGCTGAAACTCGCTGAACCGCCTCGTGCCCGCGAGCGCGTCGCGAATGATGAGCAGCGACCACCAGTCGCCAATGAGATCGAGCGCTCTGGCCACCGGGCAGACGTTTCCTTCAAGGCTCTTTCGTTTCACCACAGCCGGCTCCGTTTCTCTCCCACCCGATTCATACCCCAAAGTGGTTGAATCATGAAACCAGTGCGGCTATATCCTAGACGGTTTCATCATTAAACCAGTTCTGGGAGGACACCATGAGGCTCCAGGGGAAGACGGCTTTCATCACGGGCGGCAACAGCGGCATCGGGCTGGCGACGGCCCGTCTCTTCATCGCCGAGGGCGCGAGGGTGGCCATCACCGGCCGCAATCCCGAGACGCTCGACGCCGCGAGGGCGGAGCTGGGTGCCAACCTGCTGACGCTTCAGGCCGATCTGAAGGACGTCGCGTCGATTGAGCGAGCCGTGGGTGAGGCGGTGAAGGCTTTCGGCAAGCTCGACATCGTCTTCGCAAACGCCGGCATCGGAGGGGTGACGCCGGTGGGGCAGACGAGCTTCCAGGTGTTCGATGACATCATCCAGACGAACCTGACGGGAGTGTTCTTCACGATCCAGGCGGCGGCGCCTCATCTGAAGGACAAGGCCTCGATCATCCTCAATGGCTCCGTCCATGCCGTGCTGGGAGCGCCCGGCTGGTCCGCCTACGCCGCCACCAAGGGCGCGGTCCGGTCCATGACACGCGTCCTGGCTTCGGAGTTCGCTCCCCGAGGCATCCGCGTCAATCAGGTGACGCCGGGGGCGGCGCGCACGCCGGTCTGGTCCCCGCTGGCCTCCACCTCCGACCAGATGGCGGCTCTAGAGCAGAGGCTCGCCACGTCCATTCCGCTGGGGCGAATGGGCGAGGCGGACGAGGTTGCTCAGGCCGTTCTCTTCCTGGCCTCCGATGCGTCCTCGAATGTCGTCGCGGCCGAGATTGTCGTCGACGGCGGCACCATCGGCGCCCCGCACGGAGCTCCCGTGCACCGCCGGGCGTAGGCAGCGCTCCGCTCACGTGGAGGGCTGGCCGCGCCGGGACTTCCGCCACGCGTTGGGCGCGACGCCCTCCCAACCATGGAAGGCACGGGTGAAGGAGTTGAGTTCCTCGAAGCCGAGGAGGAACGCGACCTCGCCCGTGTCGAGCTGCGTGTTCTCCAGCAGGCGGCGCGAGGTGTCGTGGCGGACCTGATCCAGCACGCTCTGATAGGAGGTGCCGAGCTGCTGGAGCCGGCGCTGGAGGGTGCGCGGGCTCATCCGCATCTCCTGGGCGGCCTTGTCGACACTGGGCCGCTCACCGCTCATCTGCCGCCCCAGAAGGGCTCGCAGGTCGTCCGCCACGGACGTGGAGCTCAGGCTCTCGGTCAAGGCTGCCTCCAGCCCTGGCAGCATGGTCTCGAGGAGCTCGGCGTTGTGGGTGATGAAGGGCAGGGCGAGCGCCGCCTCTTCGAACACGAGGAGGTCGACTGGCGCGTCGAAGCGAATCTTGCAGCCGAAGTGCTGCCGGAGGAGGGCCTCGTCCGCGCGGCTCCGCGCCAGCTCGAGCCGCAAGGGCGGCACAGGCTGTCCGGTCCCCCGGCGCGCGAGGGCGACCAGGGAAGAGAACGTGGCATCCACGAGCCGCAGGGGCAGCGTTTCCTCGACATGCAGCCAATGGAAGCTCACCCGGGCCTCGCGGCGAGTCACGTCGATGGACACCTGCTCCGAGCAGACCACCCGCTTGTAGCGCGAGAACTTCCGGAGGGCCTCCCCCAGGTTGGCCGAGTGCAGCGCCGCGAGCGACGCGACATCGAATTGATGGGGGAGAGCCTCGGTTCCCATGCGCACGCCGACGTCTGGCCGCGCGCTGACCTGCTCCAGCGCTCGCCAGAACGCGAAGAACTCGGCCACCGTCAGCTTGGCCCTCGGGGGCTGGAACCGGGAGGGCAGGATGCCCGCCTGTCGCAGCACCTGGGCCACGTCGACGCCCAGCCGGGTCAGGCGATCAAGCACGACGCTGGGGATGGGAACGAGTTCGGTGGGCACGTCAGCTCCGCTGGGCCTTGAGCATCTGCGCGACGGGCGTCTCCGCGAAGTCTACCAACCCATCGAAGTCCGTCGACACGCTCACGGACCTCCACTGAGCATCTTCCTGGGCGCGCGTCTCCGCGAGCACTCCCGCCAGGAACACGGCGTCCGTGCCAATCAAGAGGCGCAGCGGCGGCTTCGGATTCGAGGCCAGATCCACCAGCACCTTCGCGATCTTTGCCGGATCGCCGCGCATGACGTCGGCGCGCCCTCGCACGTTTTGGCTGAAGGTGCTCACCGTCTGTTCGTAATCGCTCGGGACCGGGTCAACCCGCATCGATGAGCCCGCCCAGTCGGTGCGCATCCCTCCGGGCTCCACGACCGTCACCCGGATGCCCAGCGGACCTACCTCCTTCGCCAGGACCTCCGAGAAGCCGCCAACAGCCCACTTGGCGGACTGGTAGGCAGCGAGCCCAGGCGACGAACCGCGGCCGCCGATCGAGGAGATCTGGATGATGTGCCCATCGCGTTGGGCGCGAAGGACCGGCAGTGCGGCGCGCGTCACGTTCACGACGCCGAAGAAGTTCGTCTCGAACTGCGCGCGGAAGTCGTCTTCCGCCATGGTCTCGATCGGCGCGACGTTGGCATAGCCCGCGTTGTTGATGACCACATCCAACCGGCCAAACGCCGCCGTGGCCTCGGCCACCGCCGCGCGCGCCGCCACCGGATTCGTGACATCCAGTGCGACTGCTCGGGCCCGCTCTCCGTAAGGGGCCAGGAGGTCGCGAAGATCCTCCGCCTTCCGCGCAGTGGCCACCACGCGGTGACCGGCGTCCAGCACGGCCTTCGCGAGCTGGCGGCCCAGGCCGCGTGAGCTTCCCGTGATCAACCAAACCTTGGTCATGTGAGTCATCCTCTTCCTCGCCGGGGATTCGGCTGACTCCAAGATGCGAGGTGGGCCCTCGCCATGCGAATCCGATCGCGCCAAAGAATTATCCGATGGCGCCACCCTCCCGGAGCCGCCGCAGGTCCTTGCCCGGCGGTGTTCCAAACAGGCGCCGGTACTCGCGGCCGAACTGCGAGGGGCTCTCGTAGCCCACGCGGAAGCCCGCCGTAGCCACGTCGACGTCCGCGCTGAGCAGGAGTCGGCGCGCCTCCTGGAGCCGGAGCTGCTTCTGGTACTGCAGCGGGCTCATCGCGGTGACGGCCTTGAAGTGGTGGTGCAGCGAAGAGGGGCTCATGTGCACCTCGCGTGCGACCTTCTCGATGCTCAGCGGCTCCGTGAAGTGGGCCTTCAGCCAGCCGATGACCTGGGCGATGCGCTGCGCCTGGCTGTTCTCCGTGGCGATCTGTCCCAGCCTCCAGCCGTGCTCTCCCTTGAGCAGGCGGTAGAGGATCTCGCGGATGGCCAGCGGGGCCAGCGTGGGAGCGTCCTCGGGCGTCTCCAGCAAGCGCGCCAACCGGAGCACCGCCTCCAGCAGCTCCTTGGAGGTCTGCCCGAGGAACAGGCCTCGGTGTGGGCCCTGCTGTTTGGGCTTGGGGGCGCCCGCCTTGAGGACCAGATCGGCGATCTCGACAGGGTCCAAGTCGAGCTGGATGCAGAGGTATGGCGCCTTGGGCGTGGCTTGGGCCACCTGGCCCGTGACGGGCAGGTCCACGGAGGCCACGAGGTAGGTCGAGGCGTCATACGTATAGAGCTCGTCGCTCAGCATCACCTGCTTGCTCCCCTGGGCGATGAGGCACACCGAGGGCTGATAGAGCACGCGCAGCGGCTCCCCCGTCCTCGAAGCCCGGTGGAGTGTCACGTGCGGGATCTCCGTGGGGGTCGTGCCGTCTTCTGGGCTGAAGCGGTTGATCCATGAGGCCAGCTCGGCCAGAAGCTCAGGGAGCTTCGAGTTCGGGGGCTGCTTCCATGCGGTCATCGCCATGGAGGATCAGACTACTGCCTTCCACAGGGGCATGCTCTCCCTCTCGCAGCGGCTTGCAGGATTAGGCAAGAGCGCGCCAGGAATGGTCTACCGATGGAGAGCCCCCAGCTCGTACTTATTGCCTCGCTCCCGGGGCGCTCCTGTCCCGGGCTCTCACGACACACGAGCGAGGGAACACCCATGTCCGGAATCAAGGGAAAGGTCGTTGTCATCACCGGCGCCAGCAGCGGCATTGGCGAGGCCACCGCCCGCCTGCTCGCCAGGCAGGGCGCTCACGTGGTGCTCGGGGCCCGGCGCACCGACAGGCTCGAGGCTCTCACGAAGGCCATTACTGCCGACGGCGGCTCGGCCCGCTACCGCGCCCTGGATGTCACCCGGCGCGAGGACATGCAGTCCTTCGTCGAGTTCGCGCTCGGCGCCTTCGGCCGCGTGGATGTCATCATCAACAACGCGGGCGTCATGCCTCTGTCCAAGCTGGAGGTGCTGAAGATCGATGAGTGGAACCGGATGATCGACGTGAACATCCGGGGCGTGCTGCACGGCATCGCCGCGGGCCTGCCGCTGATGAAGAAGCAGCGCAGCGGGCAGTTCATCAACATCTCGTCCCTCGGAGGTCACAAGGTCGTGCCCACGGCGGCCGTCTACTGCGCAACCAAGTCCGCCGTGATGGCCATCTCCGAGGGGCTGCGTCAGGAGGTCGGCGGGGACATCCGCGTGACGGTCATTTCACCGGGCGTCACAGAGTCGGAGCTCGCGGAGAGCATCACCGACCCCTTCTCCCAGAAGGCGATGGAGGACTTCCGGCGGATCGCGATCCCCGCGGAGTCCATCGCCAAGGCCATCGCCTTCGCCATCGAGCAGCCCGATGGCGTCGATGTCAGCGAGATCATCGTGCGCCCGACTGCTAGCGACTTCTGAACGGGCGGGAGGCCGCGCCCGAACGGGGGCGCGGCCTGGAGCCCAATGTCCTGTAGAGTCCGCGCCCCATGGACACCCTCAATGGATCGACGGCTCTCATTACTGGCGCGAGCTCCGGCATCGGCGAGGCCTGTGCAGTCGCCCTCTCGAAGGCGGGAGCACGCCTCGTGCTTACCGGCCGCCGGCGCGACCGGCTCGAGGCCCTCGCGGCCCGGCTCCCCACGCCCTCTCACATCATTGAGCTGGATGTCCGCTCGCGCCCCGCGGTCGAGACCGCGCTCTCCTCGCTGCCCGCCCCGTTCTCCGAGGTGGACCTGCTCATCAACAACGCGGGTCTCGGGCTTGGCATGGAGCCCGCTCACACGGCCGATCTCGATGACTGGGAGACGATGATTGACACCAACTGCAAGGGGCTCGTCTATGTGACGCGCGTGCTCCTGCCGGGCATGGTGCAGCGCAACCGCGGGCATGTGGTGAACCTGGGCTCTGTGGCCGCCACGTACCCGTACCCGGGCGGCAACGTGTACGGCGCCACCAAGGCCTTCGTGCACCAGTTCTCCCAGAACCTGAAGGCCGACCTCGTGGGCACGCGTGTGCGCGTCACCGAAGTGCAGCCCGGCATGGTCGAGACCGGCTTCTCCGTCGTGCGCTTCAAGGGCGACGCCGAGCGCGCCCGCAAGGTCTACGAAGGCATGCAGCCCCTCACCCCCGATGACATCGCGGACATCGTCCTGTTCTGCATCACGCGCCCCGCCCACGTGAACCTCAACGTGGTCGAGGTCATGCCCGCCGATCAGGGCTTTGGCCCCATGAACGTCAAACGCCGCTAGCGGCGCACCCGCGCGATCCTCATGATCCGCAGCTGCACCGCGCCTGCCCGGTGTCTTACGTGCCTTCCTGCAGGAACGGCAGGGCGACGGTCACCATGAGCGGATCGGCGAAGATGTTGTAGTGCGTCAGCCCCGGGAGAATGGCGAGCCTCGACTTCGGCCGCCCCGAGCCGTCCCAGCCACCGTCCCGCTTGCCGCCGCCGAGCAATCCGAAGAACTCCACGGCGTGCGAGGCGGGGAACAGGTCTGCGTCCGCGGCCATGACCAGTGTGGGCGCCTGAAGCGACGCGATCTGCTTCGAGAAATCGAAGTCCTGCTTCATGGCCTCGCCGATCTTCTTCAGGAGCCTTGGGAAGTCCTGGGGGCGGGGAGCGACAGCGGCATAGCCCTGGTACATGGGCGTCTGCTTCATCATCTCAACGGCTCCCTCATTGACCTGTCCCTGCTGGGCGAGGATCTCCGGGTAGAAGGCATCGCGGCGGAACACCGTGGAGACGATGACCAGCTTGTTCACGAGCTCCGGATGGCGAATGCCCACCAGCAGCGCGACGCCACCGCCCAGGGAGTAGCCGAACACGTCGGCCTTCCCTAGCTTGAGGTGCTGGATGAGGGCCGCGACGTCATCGGCCATCAGCTCGACACTGAGCGGCCGGTCGATGTCGGCCGTCCTCCCATGCCCCTGCAGGTCCACCGCGATGACCTTGTAGTGCTTCGCGAGTGCCTTGAGGTTATCGCCGAACATGGACGTAGACCCGAGTCCACCGTGGAGGAGGACCAAGGGCCGGCCCTTGCCGTGCGTCTCATAGTAGAGCTCGAGCCCGTTGACCTTCGCGTAGCTGCCGGGCGCCTTCTGCTTGGGTTGAGCGAAGGCCGACGTTCCCAGGGCCACGAGAAAGAGGACGAAAAACGGGATGTTCCGGCACAGCAGGTTCATGGTGTCTCCGAAAAAGAAGTTCAGCGCTTCTTTGACGCCACAGGCCTGCGGAAATCATCGGTCCATCTGCAGAGGCGCTGGCGCCATGCCGCAGGAGGGGGGCGCTTCGAGAGGATCCCTGGTTGCAATCTGGTAGGGTGACCTTGGAGGTCGTCCCTCAGTGTGCCAACCTACTATGTGGGTCCTCGCCATCGTTCTCCTCCTTGGAACAGCTGCGCGGGCCCAGTCGAGCTCCCCTCAAGAGCGCCGAGCACGCTCCGTCACCGTGACCGGCAACCCTGCGGATCCGCCGCACGAGATCCGCGTCGTCCAGGGCGTCGCCACGTTGCTCCGCTTCCAGTCCCCGCTGAATCGGGAGGCCATCGAGGTGGATGGGCGCGGCACTCGAATCACGGTGGACGCAGGCGATCGCTCCCTCTTCCTCGAGCCTCTGCTCGAACTCGGGTCCACCGAGCGCCTGGCTCTGCGCGTCTCATTCGCGGATGGGAAGGCTCCGGCTGAAGCAATGTTTGTTCTCGTGCCGGCTTCCTCCGAAGTGGACACCCGGATCGACGTGATACGGCTCGAGCCGTCGGAAGCCACCTGCCAGACCGAACTGCTGGCGCTCAAAGCCCTGTGCCGCGCGATGGGACCTCTCGAATTCGCTCGGGCCGGCTACTTGGACGAGACCGGCGTCAAGACCACATCCTTTGAGTTCTACCGGGACGAGGCGGGCGGCTTCGAGGCGGAACGCGGCGTTTCCCATCTTGGCCCCGGCTGGTTGCTGCTGGATGTCAGAATCATCAACGGGTCCAGCCAGCCTTGGGCACCGCAGGGGGCGACGCTGACGAGCAAGGCGGGAAGACAGGTGACGGTGCGGGCGATGACAGCAATCCCAGAGGCGATTCCATCCGGGCAAAAGGGACGAATCCTCGTGGAAGCGGAGGCACCGCCAAAGGGTGCTGGGGGAGAATACGTGCTGGAACTCGGAGGGAAAGATGGCCGGAGCTTTTCGATTCCCGCCGTGCGCGTGCCGACAAAGGTGGAGGGCAAGCCATGATCGGAACAGTCGAGTTACCGCCCGGCACCGTCGTGGACGGCTGGCAAGTGGTGGGGGCCATGGGCAAGGGCGGCTTTGGGGCTGTCCACCATGTGGAGAAGGACGGCCAGCCATTCGCGCTCAAACTCGCGCTGCACCGGCAGGAGAGCAGCGACCATGGGCGGACGCACGCCCGCACGCTGCGCGAGGTGCTGGTGCTTCTGATGCTGGACCATCCCAACATCGTGAAGCCGCGCGCCTTTGGTTACTTGCCCGATG